>CAZCEX010000462.1:0-3958 GCA_964497785.1 uncultured Thermoanaerobaculia bacterium
TGCACACAGGGCCTACGGTTTGAATCCTCGTTTCGTGCGTTCGGTAAGTTAGCGCCTATGGGGGTCCGCCCCTACGGATGTCGGGCCGTGACCGTGACAGCGACCGTGCCCCTGCTCCCTGCCACTGGCTCTGACCCTGAATCTGCTGATCCTGCCCCCGCAACCTGCAGCATCCGGGCACGAGTGTGGCCCCCCCAAAAAACCGCGAGGCATTCGCCCCGCGGTCGGTGAGCAGCTCTGGTGCTGTGAATACTAACGGCGGGGAATCAGCTCGAAGACCTTGAACGCGGGGATGATCGGTTGCACGTCGTCTGCTCGGTTGATGAAGTTGAGTCGGCCCTGCTGCTCTTCGTCGAGCAGTGCCACGAAGCCGTCGTGGTAGATCTTGTGAACCTCAGCCAGCTCCTGACCAAGGGCGTGGCGCTCGAGGAAGAGTTCTCCGACAGCTTCGGAGTCGGGGTCATCCTCATCCAACAGCTCGCGAAGCGCGAGCTCGACTGCGGCAATGTCTTCCCGGATCAGCTGCTCCGCCTCGTGGTGGACGACGACCATCTCGTCCCATTCCTTGATCTGGTCCTCGGTGAGTTCGAGGAAATGGACCACCTGGTTGTGGGCCGCTCGAATGGCTGGCGGTGGGCCGGCTGGCGGGTCGTCCGACGGCCCCTCCTGGGCGACGACCGGGCTGACGACGGCGAGGGCGATGAGCACGATGAACCACTTCTTCATGAAATCTCTCCTTTGCTGCGGTTGGGTCGAACGGTGAAGACGCTGCTCTGTGACACACACATCAGACGCGCGACGAGCGCAGAGGTTGACAACGAATCGGAAAGGCTGCTTGCAATGCCTCGCGCTTTTGGAAACCGGCTGATCCTGGTAACACTAGACTCGCATTTTGCAACGATTTGAGCTTGTGAAACATTGCACATTGCAATCACTCGGCTACCACTCTCTCCTTCGGCTCATTGATAAGAAAGGACTTATAAACCAAGGGGCCACGATTCCGCCCTGGCACGTGGGTTGCATTGGTCTGCGCAGGGCGAGCTGCGACGACACGGGAGCAGCTGAAAACGCCCGACGATAGGAGCGTCATGATGGCCGACATCAGTACCTGGAGCTGGGAGGAAGAAAAGCGGGCGATCTGCGACCTCCAGAACTGCCGCGAACGCTTCAGCGAAGTCCACGAGCTCGCCGTCAGCCCCGATGGCGAGAGGATCGCAGTCCCAGTTGTCACCGAGCCCGAAACCCTCGGCATCGTGGTCAACGGCGAACTCCTGGATGGCGAGTACGAGAAGGCGTGGCATCTCAAGTTTGCGCCAGATGGCCGCCTTACGGCCCTGGTGAGAATCGACGACGAGTGGACCGTAGCCGTCGACGGGGTGCCCTGGGACCAGTGTTGGGAGTTCGCCTGGAACACCCAATTCTCTGCCGAAGGCGGCGCCATCGTCGTTCAGATCAAAGACGACATGGAGTACTCCGTTGCCGTCAACGGCCAGCCATGGGAGACACGATTTCTCTCGTCGCGCGGCATCGCGGTCAACCACGACGGAAGCAAGGTCGCCGCCCTGGTTCAGGTGGAGCCGCTGGCGGAGGCGGACATCTTCAGCTTCATGGACGGAACGTGGAGCGTTGCCGTCAACGGCCAACCGTGGGATCGCAAGTTCATCAACGCCTACGCACCGGTGTTCAGCCCCGACGGCTCAAAGGTCGCTGTAGAGATCAGGACCGACATCTGTGACTACGCCCTTGCCGAAGACGCCGTGCCATGGAACGAGCGCTTCGGCTGCATCTGGGAGCCGATCTACCGGCCCACCGGAGGCACACCACTGGCGCCGGTTCGCACGGCAGGCGCATGGACCATTGCCGACAACGGCGTGCCAATCTGGGACTCCCGCTTCATGCAGCTGTGGAACCTGGTATTCAGCCCCAAAGGCGAGAGCCTGGCAGCGGTGGTGGCGACCGATTTCGGGCGCTGGACGGTAGCCGTGAACGACGTGGCGTGGGCGACCACCTTCGAGGACATGGTGCGCAAGCCGGTGTTCTCACCCGACGGCCGACGGGTGGCCGCCGCGGTGCGCGACAAGTCGAGCTGGACCGTGGCAGTGGACGGCGCCCCCTGGTCACAAGGCTTCGACATGGTCTGGGACCCGGTCTTCTCCCCTTCCGGGGAGAGAGTGGTCAGCAAGGTGGAGCGGGACGGCCTTTTCGCCATTGCAATTGACGGAACGCTGTGGAGCCCCTGGTTTAGCGAGCTGTGGTCACCGGTATTCAGCCCGGACGGACAACGGCTTCTCATCCGGGCCGTCGCAGACGGCACTTACTTCCGCCAGGTCGTTCCCTGCGGCCAGGCATATCAGGGTTGAGCAGGGAGGGTCGATGTACGAGCTTGTTCGCGGACCACTTGTCTGGATCGCTTTCGTTGGTTTTTTTGCCGGTCTGGTTTATCGCATCGTCACCATGTTTCTACTGGCGAAGAAGGAACGGGTCGTCCTGCCCACTATGAACGCCAGATTCGGTCTGCGTTCGTTGCTTCACTGGGTCTTTCCGTTCGCCAACCTCAATACCAGAAGGCACCCGCTTTACACCGTGATCTCATACGCCTTTCACATCTGCGCGATCGTCACGCCCCTTTTCCTCATGGGGCATGCGGTGCTGTGGAAGGAGTCATGGGGCTTCCGCTGGTGGAGCCTTCCCGACAACGTGGCAGACGTCATGACCCTCGTGGTGATCGTCGCGTGTGCCTTTTTCATGATCCGGCGGCTGCTGCGCGCAGAGGTGCGGAACGTTTCGTACCCGTCGGATTTTCTCCTTGCACTGCTGGTGTTGTTGACCTTTTTGACCGGCTTCGTGGCCCATCACCAGTGGTTGGCATACGATTCGATGATCATCGCCCACATCGTCTCGGGTGCTCTGTGTCTGCTGCTCATCCCGTGGACACGGTTGGTACACATGATCTGGTTTGCCTTCACTCGCGCCTACATGGGCAGTGAGTTCGGCTCGGTGCGTCACTCAAGGGACTGGTGATGATGGCTCGGCAGACGCAGTGGAATCGTACGGGGGAGTATCGGAATGGCTGATCTCGAAGACCTGAAAATTGCCGATCGCGGCGTGGACGAGGGCATCGCAAAGCTCACGCCGGAACGGATAGAACAGACTATTCAGAGGGTCCTGACGCAAGAGTGCTCTGCCCGCCTCAAGGTCTACATGGAGACCTGCGTGCACTGCGGTCTGTGTGCTGAGGCCTGCCAGAGTTATGTCTCCAGAAACGGGGACCCCGACTATGCCCCGGTGGCCAAGGTCAAGGACACCATCTGGGAGATGGTCAGACGCAAAGGACGCGTTGACGGCGCTTTCCTCAAGAATGCCGCGCGTATCGCCTTCATCGACTGCGGGGCCTGCCGCCGTTGCAGCCAGTACTGTCCCTTCGGCATCGACATTGCCTACTTGATCATGACCGTGCGAAGGATCCTCAACCTTCTCGGCGTGGTTCCCCAGTACCTCCAGGACACCACCAACAGTCACTCTGTGACCATGAACCAGATGTGGGTGCAACAGGACGACTGGATCGACACCCTCATGTGGCAGGAAGAGGACGCCCAGGAGGAGCTCGCCGGCACCCGTATTCCTCTCGACAAAGAAGGCGCCGAGATCATGTACTCGGTGATCGGGCCCGAGCCCAAGATCCTCGCCCAGTTGATCGCCAACATGGCGATCATCTTCAAGGTTGCCGGGGCGAACTGGACGATGCCCTCCGGCGACGGCTGGGACAACTCCAACATGGCCATGTACTCGGGTGACTTCGAGACCATGGGCCGGGTTGAGCGACTGCACTGGGACAAGGCCGCAGAACTCAAGGTCAAAAGGGTTGTCATGGGTGAGTGCGGCCACGCCTACCGCGGCGCGGTCTACGACGGCCCCAGATGGCTCGGCTGGACCAAACCGCCGATCCCCATGGTGCATG
>CAZCEX010000463.1:0-3954 GCA_964497785.1 uncultured Thermoanaerobaculia bacterium
TCTTGCGCTCTGGATACTTGCAAAAAGCCTCGACAGACCTCCGGGTATGCCTGCGTTTTTTGCAAGTACCAGAGCATCAAGATCTTGGCACATCTCATCTGGCAGAATCGCTCAGTCTAGGTATATTTTTACGATTTGAGTTTTCTTTGCGTTCTTCGCGTCTTTGCGTTTCAAATTCACGCCGCACCAACCTTCTACAATACGACTCGCCCGGTCAGCGTGGCGCCGTCGGGCACCGTCTTTGCTCCGTTGGGGGAGGAGAGATGGACCTCTCCTTCGACCCTGACAGCTCGGCCAAAGGTCACATCGCCTTCAACATTGAGTGAAACGCAGTCCTTCAGGGACGGGGGGCCGTCGGGGAACCGGTTTTCGAAATCCTCGAGGAGTTTGAAATAACGATCGTCGAGTGAGATCACCGGGGCGGTCCTATGGGCGCTTGTCCGTCTGATTCGGTGGTCGGCTGTAAGGCCATAGGCGTCCGATCGAATGGCGAGGAGGTCCGTGGTCGCCTTCACGGGCAGGAAGCGATGACGGGGAACCCTGATCGCGGTCGCTTTCGGGAAAAGCGAGATGGCCGACCCCATCGCCGTTTCGATGTGGATCACTGACGTAGAACCGGGGTCACGGGGATCGACAGTCTTGCGGTTGAACATCGGCGCAAGCGGCAAAATGCCGTTGTGGTCGTTCATGAGGCTGACAAGAGACGGTAGGTGGATCCAGAGGTTATTCGTATTGAAGTAGCGAAATCTAGAAATGTCTTGAAATCCGGTTCGTTCTTCAGGAGGACACTGAGCGATCTCGCGTAACGCCAGGCCGCCGTCCGTTGTACGGCAGAGGTGGCCTCCTTTGCGATCGCTTTCGGTGCGATCGGCCGCCTCCATCATGAAGTCGAAGTCGTTCGCCTCCATAAAACCCAGGAGGCGAGGATCGATGACGGCGCCCAGGTTGTCGGCGTTGGAAACGAAGGCATACTCGATGCCGTTTTCGACCAGACGACTCAGGATTCCCGACGTGGCGAGGGCGCCGTAGATGTCCCCGTGGCCTGGAGGGCACCACTGCAATTTGGGGTCGGCTGGGAAACGCGCGGGCTCGAAGGTTTTGCAGTTGACCTTTGGAACACGGTGTTGCAGGAAGTCAAACGGCAGGCCGTCGAGCGCCAGCTCGGGGTATTTCGAAAGATGGTCGAGGCTTTCGGCTCGGGTGGAGTAGCTGTTCATCAGGAGCAAGGGAATCGGAGCCTGGAGGTCCTTGCGGAGCTGCAGAACCTGGCGGACGATCAGGTCGAGGAAGGTGATGCCGGTGCGAACCTCAATCAGGGATTTGGGGCCAACGAGACCCATTCCCGTACCGAGGCCACCGTTGAGCTTGATCATGACCGCTTTCCCGAGCAAAGCCCGACCACGTCGGCTGAAGGATTCGAAGGTGTCGGCATCGCGTAAGGTATGAATCGGTCGAATACGAGCTTCTTCCAACATGCCGGTGTCGCCGCGCATGAGGATCTCGAGGTGGTGGCAGAAGGTGTCGATCGGCACTTGTGGGAGGCCCGAACCTGCCATCAAGGTGACGAATCGCTGCGAGATTGCGGACCCAGACACGATGAAAAACCTCCCTGATACCAATCAATGTCATAATACAGAAGACAGGAGGTCGTTTTGGGGAGAGTTTTGTTACGAATATGGATCGCGGGAACGCTCGTTTTGGGTCTGTTCTCGGCCCTTGCCTGGGGCGGCGCTCCATACGAAACTGGACCGACCCTCGGGTACGCAGGAAGCTCCAGATCGGAACTCCGCTCGCTCATTCAGCAGGTGAGTCTGGAGCAGGGCATCGATCCTGCGCTCATCGATGCGGTGGTCCGTGTCGAGTCCGGCTACAACCCCAGGGCGGTCAGCCCCAAGGGCGCCATGGGCCTCATGCAACTCATGCCGGCGACGGCGCGAAGGCTGCGGGTCGATGATCCCTTTGATCCCGAGCAGAACGTGCGTGGTGGCGTTCGAGAGTTCTCACGATTGGTCGACCGCTACTCCGGGAACCTCGGTCTGGCGCTCGCTGCATACAACGCCGGTGAGGGTGCCGTTACGAAGTACAGCGGTATTCCTCCCTACCGTGAAACACGGTCATATGTGGCCCGGATCATGCAGCTTTACACGGGGCGGGCGTACTCCATCGGTACCCGCCTGCGGACGAGGGGTCCAGTACGCCTCGTACGAGATGATGGCTCGGGTCAGGTCTTGATCACCAATACCGCTGGGTCTGCATCGACTGCCGGCGGGATCACATTGTCCCAGACAAAAAAGGGCAAGCTTGGTGGCGGCTTCGGTCAGTAATAAGGTCGGGCCAGATCTCAGGCCGACATCCCGAGCCGCTGCGCGATAAAGCCATCCAACCTTTGCTGATCGTTTCCGGTCAGGTTCAGATATCGCACTCCAAAGCCATCGATCCCCTCCCGCTGGTTATCTGCGTGGCGGACAACCTCGGCCGAGCCGTGGATCGGGGCTTCGTACCCTGGAAGGCTGAATACGAAATCGAAACGGGTTCCGTGCGGGAAGGAGCGGAACCCGGTGAGGAGCGCCCCGCTCTGGGAGATATTCTCGGTATGGAGCACCACGAGATCGCGGGCAAGCTCGGGTGGCAAGCTGATGCGGATCGGTACGTTGATCATGATCCGGGGGGCGATGTCCAGCAAATCACCCACGACCTGCCATATGCGGGCACGGGGCCACTCGAGGGAGACGATTCGATTGACGCCTTTGTCGAGCCACGGAGCAGCTTCGTCGATGTCGTGATCGGAGACGACAACCATCAGGCCGGCGCTTAGGCACAAAGACCCGGGGTCGCGAATCGCAGATATAAGGTCGCCGATGTCGATTCCTTCGAGGGGGTAGGCCGCGACGACGATTTCGAAAGGAGTGCCGCTGATCAGGTCGAGAACGAAAGGCGACGCTTCAACCGTGTGGATGTCAAACGCCTCGTGGTGCAGAAGGGGACCGAGACTTTCGGTGCCTTCTTGCCCGAGGCCGATCAAAAGCACGTGTCGCCGAGACTCGTTCATCGATAACATGATACCTGTTCTGGTAGCATTCTCGATGCTGGAAGTAGGAATGGGACTGCGGTCGAAGCGACAGCGGACCCGAACGGCACCGCGACCTGAGCGGCAAGGGGGATGCCCATGGAGAGAAAGAACACGAAAGTGTCGGGGCTCGTCACATGCTTCAACGAGGAGCACAACATTGGGGCGTGTCTCGAGTCTCTCGCCTGGTGCGGCGAAATCATCGTCGTTGATTCGTTCTCGACGGATCGCACTCCGGAGATCGCTCAGTCGTTCAAAAACGTCACATTTTTTCAGAAGGAGTACTTCGGGGCCGGGGCGCAGAAGAATCGCGCCATGGAGTATGTCAACAACGACTGGGTCTTTCTCCTCGACGCGGACGAACGGTGTACTCCCGAGCTGCAGCGTGAGGTCGAGAAGATCCTCGAAGATGGCCCCAAAAACCTCGCGTACATGATGAATCGTTCGGTCTACCTGCTGGGGAAGAGGATTCGCTTCTCGGGTTGGCAGCGGGATCGCGTATCGCGGTTTTTCAAAAGAGGTACCGCGTTTTACGAGAATCGGCGGGTTCACTCCCTGTTGCATACGACGGGACCCGTGCCGATCCTGAATGCCCCGATCGAGCATCACATGGTCGATCGCAGCTTCAAGGACTACCTTTTCAGGATCACAAAATACGGATTCTGGGGGGCCGGCCAATTCTGGCGAGAGGGGAAAAGGGCGAGCGGCTGGGACATCTTTGTGCGGCCCGTATGGCGTTTTATTCGGACCTATGTCGTTCAGTTCGGTTTCCTCGATGGTACCCGGGGCCTCGTATTCTGTCTTCTCCAGGCCTACGGGACCTACGTGAAGTTCTCGATTCTCTGGGGTTGGGAGACCAATGAAAAGAGGGGAATCGCACAAAGATG
>CAZCEX010000464.1:0-3946 GCA_964497785.1 uncultured Thermoanaerobaculia bacterium
GCCCATGTTCTTGCAACTATTCACACTGAATCCCACTTTAATCCAATGGCCATATCCGGGGCGAACGCTATCGGCCTTATGCAGCTCGCGTCCCGGACTCACAGCAGCGGCGCGGCGCCGGCATCGTATTCGTCGGCGCCTTCTTCGGAATCGTGCCGTTCGTCGTGCTCGCCGTCGGCTTTCCTTCTTTCTTCCACACCGAGCGCTTCCTCTTCTACGGGGTCGTACCGCTCATCCTCGTACCCCTCACCTTCGCGTACGCCATCATTCGATTTCAGCTCCTGGACATCCGGGTGATCCTGCGCAAGAGTCTGCTCTATACGATCACCACGGCTCTCGTAACGGCCGTCTACGCTCTCGCCATTGCCTTTGCGAACCACATTTTCCGCGGGACGGCAGCAGCCGAATCCCCTTACTTCCCGGTGTTTTTCGCCCTCGCGATCGTCCTGCTTTTCGAACCACTGAGACAACGCCTCCAGGGTCCGGTCGACCGGTTCTTCTTTGCCGAAAGGCACCGACTTCAGGGGGCGATGGTCGAAATGGGAGAGGCGATGACCGATGAGGTGGAGCTGGGACCGGTCGTGCAGCAGCTGGTCGAGCGCCTTCCAGCCCTGCTCGGGCTTCACTTCGCCGCACTGTACCTCGTTCAGGGCGAACACATGCAACGCATGGCCGGCCCGGTGGACCTTTCGGAAGAACTGCCGCGGCTGCCGATTCTGGGCCGTCACCTCAAGCGTCATGGCGCCCTCCTCAGGGTCGAGGACCTGGCGCCTCTCCGTTTGCTGTCGGGCGCGGTCGACGATCTGTGTGTGAACTTCAAAAAGGCGGGCGTCGAGCTGGTTGGCCTGTTGGCAACGAGGCGCCGCACGGTCGGGCTCATTCTGCTTTCTTCAACGGCCGGTCAGACCGTGCTCGAGCGGGAGGAGGAAGACCTCCTGCGCAGCTTGCTGCACCAAGCTTCCCTGGTACTGGAGACGAGTCTGCTGCTGGACGAACGTACGGAGCAGGCCGAGCTCGAGCGAGAGCTGAAGATCGCCTCCACCATTCAGGCATCCCTGCTCCCGAAGCGTCTCAGTGAGGTCAAGGGCTGGGAAAGGGCCGCTGTCTGCCTGCCGGCGCGAGAGGTCGGGGGCGATTTCTATACCGAGCTGCCATGCGCGCACGACCGCGGCGGCGCGCTAGCTTATGGCGATGTCGCAGGAAAGTCCATTTCCGGCGCCCTGATGATGATGGCGGCGCACGAAATCCTCAACGCCGTTGCCCTCGGCACCCCCGACGTGGAGGAGCTGCTGCGGCTGGCCAACGAAAGGCTCTACGCGCTGCGGGATCGCAGCGGCGCCTTGCAGGGCGGTCGATTTGTCGCCCTCGGCTACCTCGGGTTCCTCGAGAACTCTGGCCACCTCCACTATGCCCTCGCCGGTCAGCCGCCGCCATTGGTCGTGAATGGGTCGGGCAACGTCGAGGCGTTGCCGCTTCCCGAGCATCGGGTACCGCTGGGATCATTGAGCTTCGGAGGGCACTCGATGCTGACGCGTGATCTCGACCCGGGATCGGTCGTGGTGGCGTACTCCGACGGTGTGACCGAGGCGCAGGACCCGGGTGGCGAGGCCTTCGGCGAGCACCGTCTGTGCAGTGTCGTGGCGGAGTGCAAAGGCCACAGTGCCCAGCAGGTGCTCAAAAAGATCGTCGATACGCTCCAACGCTTCACCGAAGGCGCGCCGTCGTATGACGACGTGACGCTTGTTGTTGCGAGGTGGGTGGGGTAGCCCGCTCAGCCTCCCGTTCGGATACAGGATTCAGGATGGCCCCCACTCGCCCGGATACCGGATGTCGGATCCCCGAGCCCGAGCCCGTTATCGTTACCGTTGTCGAATGCGCGTCTTCGGTAACGACAACGGAAACGGGCTCGGGCTTGGCCACCGTCACGGACACGATCCGGTCACCGTCACCGACACTCGGCATGTCCCCGGCCTTCTGTGATGCCCGGCGGACAGCCGGGCATCACAGAAGACCGGGGCAGGAAAGATCAGCGGCAGGGGAATACGCAGGATCAAGTCAGCAGGTTCCGGCAGGTAGTCGGCGGCAGAAATCGACAAAACCGGTCACCAGCTCATCCAGACGACGGTGGGAGTCGGGGTCGGCAATGGTGCCGTCGTCGTCAAGAACCTCTGAAATACAAGGAAGGAAGACCCTGCCACCATGCAGATGGGCTTTTCGATAATGAAAGATCATTTCGAGCTGCTCGACGGCGCGCAACCCTCCCCAACGGCCCGCGGCGAGGCCGACGAATGCTGCCGGAGTGCCGGCGAAGCAATCGGGGAACGGCAGCATGTCGATGAAGTACTTGAGAACTCCCGGGAAAGAGCCGTTGTACTCGGGCACGACGGTGAGGATGCCGTCGGCCTTGAGTACAGCTTCCTGGAGAGGTGCAAAGGAAGCCGGTTTTTGGTGATAGGCCGAAGGTGAGAAGAGTTCGAGAGGCAGCTCTTCGAGGTCGATGAGGAAGACCTCCTGGCCGGCCTTGCGCAGCAGAGCTTCGAGTGCGCAAGCCACGTGACGGGTATTGTTGCCGGGGCGATTCGATCCCGAGATGAGCACAATCATGGGCTGCTCTCCATTCGATTGGGGAACTGTAGCAGGCTGGTATGGATTCCCGTGGAGGGGCGAAACGGCAATCAGTGACAGGGACAGCGACAGGCATCAGGGTCAGTGGGTAGCATTCGTAGGGGCCGACCCCTGTGTCGGCCCATGACGGTGGATGGGGATCGCCGGAATCACCCGTATGGCGCACATCCGAGAAACACGGATTGCCACGGCGTTGGTTTGGCGTCACACGGGCCGACACAGGGGTCGGCCCCTACGGAAGATTGAACGGATCTTGCATCTTGTAACCGGGAGGGCGGGCGGGCTACTACAATGGCCGCGGAGGTGCGCCCATGCACTCGTGTCACCATCTGTTCCCAGCCGCGTTGCTTGCCTTGATCGCGACCGTTTTGCCTGGCTTCGCAGCCGATCCGCTTCATCACGACATCGTTGCGCGAATCGACCCGGCGAGCCATACGATCGCCGTGGTAGACCGGTTCGACCCGAGTACAGTCATCGAGTCTGATGCCGAGGGTGGTTACCGGTTTGTTCTCCACTCAGGGCTCGAACCACGGGTCACCACCGAGGGGTGGCAGCTCGAGTCCACAGCCGGCGAGGCGCGGGCAGATTTCCTCGGCATCAACGCCACAACAGAAACGGTTGCCGATGAGGTGCCCCTCGAGGGCTGGCGCCTGGTGCCCGACGAGGGCGCTGGAGGGCCAATCGAGATTCGCTACTCAGGGGCGATCCATCACTCGCTCGAACAACAGGGAGAGGAATACCAGCGTTCGTTCTCCGAAACCCCCGGCGTCATCGACGATCGCGGAGTTTATCTGGCCGGAACCTCGTTCTGGGTCCCGTCCTTTGGCGATGGGCTGGTGACATTCGAGCTCGAGGTGAAGGATCTGTCGCCGGGATGGGAGGTGGTGAGCCAGGGTGAGCGTTTTGTTCACAGCATCGACGACGGCGGCGGGCGAACCGTTGGGTGGCGGTTCATGCAACCCACCGAAGAGATCTACCTCGTGGGGGGGCCACTACAGCTCTTCGAGGACCGCCAGGGGGAGACCGAGGTCTACGCCTACCTGCGCAGCCCAGACGCCGCTTTGGCGACCCGTTATCTCGAAGCGACCAAGAGGTACCTGAAGCTCTATGAGGCAATGCTGCCAACATATCCATTCCCCTCCTTTGCTCTGGTGGAGAACTTCTGGGAGACCGGATACGGCATGCCCGGCTTCACCCTGCTCGGGCCGAAGGTGATCCGTTTCCCGTGGATTCTGACGTCGTCGTACCCGCACGAGTTGCTGCACAACTGGTGGGGCAACTCGGTCTACGTGGACTTCGACCGCGGCAATTGGTGCGAGGG
>CAZCEX010000465.1:0-3935 GCA_964497785.1 uncultured Thermoanaerobaculia bacterium
GCGGATTCTGAATCCCGTATCAGGAGGGAATGCTGGCGAGTTTTGCAAGAGGCTGAGCTGAAAGCTCCTGGCAGAGCATTTGTTCACCACCTTTTCACAAGGCTCCTTCAGTCAGGACAACTCCCCTGAAAAGGTGGCGAACAAATGCTATAGAGAAATAATGTACAGGGCTTACGCCCTATCAATGGGGAAGGCGGTGACCTCGTTGATCGATGAAGCGCCAGTGGCCAACATAACGAGACGATCAAGGCCCAAGGCGATGCCGGCGCAGTCGGGCAGACCGTGCTCGAGGGCGGCGAGTAGACGTTGGTCCGGTTGTGGTGTGGGCAAACCGCGCTGTCGCCTGACCTCGAGGTCGTTGTCGAAACGACGCTGTTGCTCCTCCAGGTCAGTGAGCTCGTGGTAGCCGTTGGCGAGTTCGACACCCTCGACGTAGACCTCGAAACGTTCGGCGACTGGTGGGTTACCGGGCCGGATCCGGGCCAGAGCGCACTGATCGGTAGGAAAATCGAGGAGGAAGGTCGGCCGTGCGCTGCCGAGCTGCGGCTCGATGATCCGGGCCATCAGCAGGCTGAGCAACCCCTCGCGGTCGAGGGCGGCCGGCGTATCGAGACCGAGGGCATCGCAACGACCCTGGAGTCGCGGCGCATCGTCCCGGTGCACGTCAACGCCCGCAAACTCGTCAAAGGTCTCGGCACAGGTCCGTCGTTCGCCGGCAGGGACGTCGAGCACAGCGCTGAGCAGGTCGTCGACTTCGTCCATCAGTTGGTGGTGGTCCCAGCTGGGGCGGTACCACTCGAGCATCGAGAACTCCGGGTTGTGTTTCCTGCCGGACTCACCGTCGCGGAAGGCCTTGCAGATCTGGAAAATCGGTCCTGACCCGGAGGCGAGCAGGCGTTTCATGTTGAACTCGGGAGATGTCTGGAGATAATGACGAACCGGCTCGGGGCTGCCCGAGACGATGACCTTCGTGAGCAGGCTGTCGAGGTTGGGGTCGGTCACGGTGTGGCGGCTCAGCAGCGGCGTCTCGACCTCGACGACGCCCCGGGAGACGAAGAACTCACGGATCTGATGCAGCACCTCCGCACGGCGCCGCAGCGAGGCGAAGGAAGCGCACGGCTGCCACTCATTTTCTGACATCAAGGGGTTCTATGCGCGGGAAACATACTCCCCGGTGCGGGTGTCGACCTTGACCTTCTCGCCTGTCTGAACGAAGAGCGGCACGCGCACGACGGCGCCCGTTTCGAGGGTGGCCGGTTTGTTGCCGCCGCCCGAGGTGTCGCCACGAACGCCGGGGTCGGTTTCGGTGATCTCGAGAATGACGAAGTTCGGCGGCGTCACGACGATCGGGATGCCGTTGAACAGGGTGACGACACAGAAGTCCTCTTCCTTGAGCCATTGCTTGGTATTGCCGAGAACCTCGCTCGAAGCTCCCACCTGCTCATAGCTGTCCATATCCATGAAGGTCCAGTCGGTGCCGTCGTTGTAGAGGTATTGCATCTCGGTGTCGACGACATCAGCGCCCTCGACAGTGTCCGACGCCTTCATGGTGATCTCGTTCATGCGGTCGGTGCGGAAATTCTTGAACTTGATCTTCGTGAATGCCTGGCCCTTGCCGGGCTTGACGACGTCCGCATCGACGATGACGCAAGGGTCGCCATCCATCAGGATCTTCAGTCCGACTTTGACCTGGTTCAAATTGTATGTCGCCATCGTCACTCTCCTCAGTAGCCTTCATCATACTCGAACTGCCATACTCGCGGCAGTGGGAAGCGTGACCATACCCTGGGCTCCTGGAAGCTGGCGGCACATTCTGGCTGGCGCCGTCACTGATATCGACGAGTTGCTGCGGATGCTCGGTCTGAACCGTAAACAGGTCGGCGTCGGGTCTGACGCTGAGCAGATCGCCCGAGACTTCGGTCTCAGAGTACCGCGCGGTTTCATCGAACTGATGCAGCGCGGCGATGCGAACGACCCTCTTTTGCGGCAGGTCCTGCCGGTGGATGATGAAGCCCGGGCAGTGCAAGGCTTCAATCCCGACCCGCTCGGGGAGAGTGCGCTCGGCGCCGGTGGACCGTTGCTCCAAAAGTACCGTGGGCGCGCTCTCGTCGTAGCCACTTCTGCGTGTGCGATTCACTGCCGCTACTGTTTTCGCCGTCACTTTTCCCCTCTGCATTACGGGCGGCCGGAAGGTGGGCTCGCCGCTGCTCTGCAGGCGGTTGCTTCGGATCCTTCGCTGTCCGAGGTCATTCTCAGTGGGGGTGATCCCCTGGTCTTGGCGGATGACGTCCTGGAGGGAATCTGCGCGACGCTCGAGCAGGCACCCCATCTTCGCCGGATGCGGTTCCATACCCGATTGCCGGTGATTCTGCCCGAAAGGGTGGACAGTGGGTTGCTGAGCGTTATCAATAACCGTCGTCTCCCGGTCGTCATGGTCGTGCATGCCAACCACTCCCGGGAACTCAGCTCTGAGGTCGCGATAGCGTGTGCAGCTCTGGCCAGGGCGGGCGTGACGCTGCTCAACCAGAGCGTGCTCCTCGCCGGGGTCAACGACCACGCCGACGCGCTTGTTGATCTGTCAGAAAGACTTTTCGATATCGGGGTTCACCCCTACTACCTGCATCTGCTCGACCGGGTCGCCGGCGCCGCGCATTTCGACGTGCCGGAGGACCTCGCGCGAAGATTGGTAGGCGAAGTGGCGTCCCGTTTGCCGGGATATCTCGTGCCGCGTCTGGCTCGTGAGGAGGTCGGGGCTCCGGCAAAGACCGTCGTGCCTCCGATTCTGTGACCAGCAGAACGCAGTCTCAAAACGCGAAGACGCGAAGGGCGCAAAGTAGTTCAAATCAATCTTCTTTTTGTCTTCTTCTTTGCGGTCTTCGCGTCTTTGCGTTTCAATCTGCGTTTCAATCTGTGCCACTGTCGTCGTCGAGGCGCAGTGGTTCGATCCGCACCGTGCTGTAGCGACCGAGAGTGACCTTGCCAGGGGCGAAACCGCGCGGTTTGCCGATGTCTCGCACCCTTGCCTCGTGCACCGCAACTTTGCCGCCTCGCCGGGCCTTGGAGTAACCGGCGGCAAGGCCAGCCGCGAACCGGCGGGTCTCTCTCGGCAGGCGCTCGACATTGTCGGGGTTGCGGACCACGACGTGCGAGCCCGACTCTCCCGCCGTGTGGAACCAGAAGTCGCGTGGGGAAGCGAGCTTGAGTGAGAGCACGTCGTTGTCACTCGCCGTGCGGCCGACGAGCACGATGAAGCCGTCGGGCGAGGTCACGACTCGCGCCACGCTGCGGCCCTGCCAGATGCCTGTATCGGCATCTGAAGGCGGCGGCGGTCCACGTCGGTCGCTTCTGGGCATAGCTGATTCTATTCCGGTTTCAGGTCCGTCAGCCAAATATTGTTGCGGCTCTGGGGGCATTCTTGAACAGGAGGGCGCAGAGAGCGCAGAGGATGCAGGGTTCAAGGAGAGTTCTCTGTTTCCTCTGTTTGCTCCTGTTCAAATGTGTCTGCGCGTACCGGTTTTTTGGAGGATGAGTGGGCGGATTTCGTCCAGAAGGTGTTCTTGGTGGAGAATGCGGGCGGCATATTATTTAACAGGAGGAAACAGAGACAGGAAAAAACTCTGCGATCTCTGCGTGCTCCTGTTGAACGTGTTTTGGGAAAGCGATTCGGTGGGTCCCTGCCAGGTGCGTTTCTCGACTGGAAGGTTGGATGGGCTTGTTTTTTGAACAGGAGGGCGCAGAGAGCGCAGAGGATGCAGGATCAAAGAAGAATTCTCTGTTTCCTCCTGTAAAATATAGCCCGCCCCACCTCCCAATCGAGAAAGGGCATTGCAAGAGTCGAAAAGACCTTCACAACCGCCAAGCCTACAAGAACACATTTGAACAGGAGCAAACAGAGGAAACAGAGGTAGGAATTTTTCTCTGCGAACTCTGCGTGC
>CAZCEX010000466.1:0-3917 GCA_964497785.1 uncultured Thermoanaerobaculia bacterium
GGGGTACTTCCCAACCTCTGTCGTGCATTACCACCGGCTTTCGAGTCAACATCCAGGCCCGTTGTCCACACAAAAAAAGGCCCGCGCCGAAGCGCGGGCCTTTGAGTTGATCGGGTTCGATCAGAAGGTCAAACGGAAACCGAGCTCGTACTGGCGCGGGGTTCCGTAAGTCAGAGGCTGGCCGATTGGGACGTAGTAGGTGTACTCGGGATCACCATGTTCATCGTAGCTGCCTTCGAAGACAGGCGAGCCGATGCCTGTTTCTTCGGTCGTGGTGCGGAAAGCGGTCCCGTTGAAGGAGGTGTCCTGCTCACGACCGGCCACGTTGTAGATCGTGAAGATCACCGACATGTCGGTCGGTCCAACGTTGAATGCCTTGGTGATCGAGAGGTCGAAGTTCGAGACGCTCTTCGTCTCGACCGAACCGCGCGGCTCGAGGAAGATGCCGTAGACATCGTTCCAGGATCCGCCGCTGCCGTCGCCACAGAGCTCCTGCATCTCGGTACCGTAGCCGTAGAACTCGAGCGCTTCGGGCGTCGCGCCCGTGTAGTTCGTGCACGTGCTGTAGGGGGTCAGGACGCCAGGGCTCGACCAGAAGGCGTCGACGCCGAAGGTCCAGGACTTGAGCAAAAAGTAACCGCTCGCCTTGACGCGGTTGTCACGATGGTCCGGGAGGTAACCGTAGGTGTTGTAGAGGCTGATCGGAAAAGCGTCCGCCAGCTCACGAGCGTAGGACCAGAGGGCGTCGGACGCATGATTACCCTTCGACTCCGAGTTGGTCCAGTTGAGCTGGGCGTGCCACCAGTCACCGCGGGTCTCGAAGCGAGCGATTATCGCCTCGTAGTTGCGCTCCATACCCACGAAGTTGCTGATCACGAACGGGGCCGCGACGCAACCCGCCACCGTGGTCCAAGTCGATGGGTCGTCGAGGCTCGGCTGTTCGCTGCCGTCCCAGGCCCAGGTATTGTTGGGGCAGGTGTCCTCGATGAGGTCCTTGCCGGTCTTGTTGACGTAGGTCAACTCGACCGAGGTCTCGGACGCCACCTGCATCTCGAAGGCCAGGATCAACTGCTCAGAGTACGGCGCAACCAGGTTGCCGTAGCCCAACTGGTCGATGGTCTGGGCGCCCGAGTTGATGGCCGCGTCGACGGTGTCGTACAAAATGTGGGTGAACCCTTCACCGTTGATCCACTCGGTGCTCTCCCCATAGACGCCGTCCAGGAAATCACGGTTACAGAACATCGAGCTGGGGTCGCCTTGACCCAATAAGTTGCAGTAGTACTCAAGGGACGTATAGGTGTGGTTGATGTCGTCGACGCCCGAGGCGAAGGTCGAGATCGTCAGCGCTGTCGGGTCCATGAACTGTCCCCACGAAGCACGAGCCACGTACTTCGCGTTGCCCATGATGTCCCAAGCGACACCGAGACGAGGCTGCCAACGCTGCATGTCCGCGATCTGGTTTTGCGCCGCGTTGTCGAGCTGCACGCTGTCGAGACGCACACCGGGCTTGATGGTCAGGTTGGCTGTCGGCCGCCACGAGTCCTGGACAAAAAAGGTCGTGATGTCGCCCTTGAAGTTCAGTCTCAGGGCATAGACGTCCTGTCCAGCCTGGTTGAGGGTACCGTCGGCATTGTAGCCGGGAATTTCGCCTTCCACGACCTCGCTGACGGCAACATTGTGGGTGACGTAGCCGTCGCCATTGAGGTCGATGAAGCCCTCGGCCGGGTCGAAGTCGGTGATCGAGCCGGCACCGTTGTCCCAGTCCCAGTCGTCGAAACTCTGCTTGGTATACTCGGCGCCGAACTTGAACTCGTGCGAGCCGGCGAACTCGTCGACGAACCAGCTCAGGTGGGCGCCGATCTCGTCGCGGTCACGGTTGCCCGTGAAGGTCTGGAAGTAATTGTTCGAGTTGATGGTCGTATCTTCGTTAAAGTGGTTGGACATCAGCTCGGTGCCGTAGGTCGGACCACCGTCGAGGATACCGCGCGTCATGCCGCCCTTGAAGTTGAGAAGAAGGGCTTCGGAGAGCACGGAGTTGAGCTCGAACCCGACGATCGTGCCGCCCTGCTCCTGGGTGTATGAGGCTGCGGGCTCAACGAACTGGCTGCTGTTGCCACCGGGGATATCTGCCGGGTCGCCTGAGTAACGGATGACCGCACGGTTGCTGTCGGAGATCTGCCAGGTCAGCTTGCCGATGTAGTTCGTGCCTTCGTAGACCCGCGGGAACAGGGCGCCGACGTTCTGGCGCTCGGTCTTCACGTACTCGGCCGAGACGAAGAACCACAGCTTGTCGCGAAGGATGGGTCCACCGAGGGTGCCGGAGTAATCCTGAAAAGAATTGCTCTGTTCATCGGGGTCGAAGTAGTCGCCACTCTCGGTGAAGTCCTGGTTGCGATAGCGGAAATCCACCGAACCGGAGAAGTTGTTGCCGCCCGACTTGGTCACCAGGTTGATGATGCCGCCGGTGGCTTGACCGAACTCAGCTTCGTAACCACCGGTCTGGATCGAAACTTCCTCGATGGCGTCGTAGTTGAAGTTGGTGCCGAAGGTCTGAGTCAGCGGGTCGGTGCTGCTGACACCGTCGATGAGGTAGTTGTTGTCAGACAAGACGCCGCCGAAGACGTTCGGGTTGGACCCACCGCCGACACCGGCCGCCTGGCCGACGACCGACTGATAGCTCCGGCCGGTGGCGCCGATGGCCGCGTTCTGGAGGAAGTCCTGGTCGAACACCTGCGAGCTATTGACCTGAGCGGTGTCGACGACGGGCACCTGGGCGGTGACCTCGATCTCACCACCGAACTGCTCGGGTACGAGCGTGAAGGCCACACTCGCCGTGGCGTCGAGGTTGACCCGGACTTCGCCAATTGACCCTTTGAAGCCAACGAGGGAAGCCTCGACGGTGTACGCACCGACTGGCAGGGCGGCAAAAGAGAAGCCACCGTCACCACCTGTGATCGCCACCTGGGCGCCACCAATGAGATTATCGGATGCGATCTGGACCGTGACGCCCGGCAGAGCCACGCCGTCGTTGTCCTTCACCGTCCCCTTCATTCGGCCAGTGGTCGCTGCGTAGCCTACGGCTGACGCCAGCAACGCCACGAGGCATAAAGAAACCAAAACCCTTCGTACCATAGTCACCTCCTCATGAAATCCCAAAAAACAGAAAAGAAATTGCATGGGGAGAAAACTCCCCATTTCACGGCACGTATCTTCGTGTCTTTCGTCGAGATTGTCAACCTCCCGAGCGAGGGGCCGTTGGCCATCCTCGCCTCGACACACAGGTCTGATATGCAGGAATCACGCCACTCGAAAGCTTCAAACAGCCGCCATTCCCCGATTTTGTTTCACAACTTGACCGAAAAACCGGATACTTATCCGGAATCCCGCAGGATCAAGAGAAACATTCTCCCGTAGTGACACCGACAACCGTGCGCCGAGAACACCAAGAGACCGTATCGGAGCATCCCCCCTTTGAATTCCGGCTCCCGACACTCTAGGCTGCCCGAATGCGTACGATCGGCGCCGTGGGCTACCTCAATGCATTACCCCTGATTCATGGGCTGGGAGAGGCGACCGCGATGAATCTAAGGCGTCAGGTTCCCTCCTCACTGCTCAGCACGCTCGAAACTGCCAAAGCTGATGTCGCACTGTGTCCGGTCATCGACTTTCAGCGCAGCACCCACGAGCTCACAATCGTGCCGTCGGGCGCGATCGGTTCCCGCGCTCGAACCCTCACTGTCAGGGTCTTTTCCCGAATACCATTCAAAGATATCCGCCAGGTCGCCGTCGATGAAGACAGTCACACCTCGGTCGCTCTGATTCAGATCGTCTTCTCCCGGCTTTTCAACCGGGTCCCCAAGCTCGTGCCTTTGACAGGCGTCGGGCGCCTCGAGCACGACCGCGAGGTCCAGGCGGCT
>CAZCEX010000467.1:0-3912 GCA_964497785.1 uncultured Thermoanaerobaculia bacterium
GTTCGTAATGGAGACCCTGTCGATGCACTCGGGGGAGGTGGCGCCGAGTCAGGCGTTGCCGCTGTATGCCTACGAGATCGCCACCACCGAGGACCCCGCGGTGCTCGCTCAGCTGGAGCGCGTGGTATTGATGTTCGTCCCGTGTCACAACCCGGACGGGATGGACATGGTGGTGGAGAACTATCGCCGCTACCGCGGAACCCGATACGAGAGCTCATCATTGCCCGGCATCTATCACCGTTACGTGGGCCACGATAACAACCGTGACTTCGTCACCTTGACCCAGGACGACACCAGGGTCATCAGCCGGCTCTACTCCACCGAATGGTATCCCCAGGTGATGGTGGAAAAACACCAGATGGGTTCGACTGGCCCACGCTACTTCGTGCCCGAAAACCACGACCCTATTGCCGAAAACGTGGACGAGAGCCTGTGGAGTTGGTCGGCGGTTTTTGGGGCCAAGCTGCAGCAGGATATGGGGCGCGACGGCCTGGACGGAGTGGCCAGCCACTGGCTGTTCGACGACTACTGGCCCGGGTCTACCGAGACGTCGTTGTGGAAGAATATGATCTCTTTCCTCACCGAGGCGGCCAGCGCCCAGGTGGCCACGCCGGTTTTCGTCGAACCGACCGAGCTCAGAGTGCGAGGCAAGGGTCTTGCCGAGTATGCCAAGAGCGTCAACATGCCGTCGCCGTGGGAGGGTGGTTGGTGGCGGTTGGGCGACATCGTGGGCTACGAGCTGAGCTCGATGCGCTCGATTCTGTCCACCGCGGCGCTTCATGATGCCGAGATTCTGCGGTCCCGGAACGTCCTGTGTGCCGAGGAGGTGGTCAGGGGCCGCAGCGAAGCCCCTTTTTATTATGTGCTGCCTGCCGAGCAGCAGGACCGCGGCGCCCTGCCCGAGCTGGTGGCCCTGCTGCGTGAACACGGTGTGATGGTTCAGCAACTGGCCGAGCGCGTGGAGGTTGCAGGCATGGTGATGCCGCAGGGTGCGGTGGTCGTCTCCCTGGCGCAGCCCTACAGGCCGTTCATCAAGGAGGTGATGGAGGACCAACGATTCCCGGTGCGCCACTATGTGCCCGGCGGTGAGGTCATCCGCCCTTATGACATTACGAGTTGGTCCTTGCCGCGCCACCGTGGTCTCGAGTGCCACGAGATCAGGACCCGCTCTGAAGATCTCGAGGCGGCGCTCACCGACCTGCCCATGGACTGGTCGGCGTTTGACCAAGGCTTCGAGCTGCCGGCGACTTATGCCGCCCTGGCCTGGCCGGCCGGCGACAACGCGTCTCATGAGGTGGCGTGGGCTGCCATGGAGCGCGGCCTCGTGGTGCGGCGCCTGACGGCGAGCTGCGAGGAGGAGGGCATTGCCCTGGCCGCCGGAACTTTCGTCGTGACCGGGTCCGACAACGAACTCCGGGCACTCATGGAGGGCGCGGCCACTCCGCCGTTGGTATTGGCGGCTGTGCCGGAGACCGCCATGCAGCTCGTGCAGCGACCAAGGGTCGGCCTGATCGAGAGCTATTTCCACGACATGGACGCAGGCTGGACGCGCTTCGTGCTCGACCAGGCCGGCATCCCCTTTACGGTGCTGCGGCCCGGCGAAATCGAAAAGACGGACCTGGTAGGGCGTTTCGACGTGCTGCTCTTCCCGAACCAGAGCAAGGACGTATTGCTTGAGGGTCGTCAAAAGTGGCGCGGAGAGTACTCTCAGCCTTCCTATCCGCCGGAGTTCAGTCAGCCGATTTCCAAGGATGGAATGAAGAAGATCGCAGCCTGGGTCGACGGCGGTGGGGTGGTGGTGTCGTGGGGTCGATCCACGGCGCTCTTCCTCGATACGCTCGAGATTTTGCCGGCCGACGAGGAGGGTGATCCCGAGGTCGTGCGATTGCCGGTTCGCGACCTCTCCGAGAAGCTCGAGACCAAGGGCCTTCTCGTGCCAGGCGCCTTCCTCGCGGTGGAGTATCTCGACGATCATCCCCTGACCTGGGGCATGCCGCAGCAGAGCGGCATCTTTTCGCGTGGCGCGCCTGTCTTCGCGACCTCGATTCCGGTGTTCGACATGGACCGCCGGGTGATCGCCACCCACCCTGCGGACGAGGTATTGCTCAGTGGATACGCCGAGCATGCCGAGCTGCTCGAGAAGAAGCCGGTGATGGTGTGGGTGCGCAAGAACCAGGGTCAATTGGTACTGATGGGATTCTCACCCCAGTTCAGGGCCTCTACCCCGGTCTCGTACAAGCTGCTGTTCAACTCGCTGCTACTGCCGCCGGTGGAGTAGGGCTGCTGGCCTTTCTTCCCTGCCCGATCGATCGCTTGTTGATAGAGTAGGCCAGTTCATACAGAGCGCACAGCGGGTCCGGAATTTTTTTGAAAAATCGGCGCGCAACACCTATACTCTATAACCAGATGATCAGGTCGTTCCGTATCCGTCGGTTGTTCGACTCGGAGCGACGCCTACCAAGTATGGAATGCAGATTGTTTTGGAACGCCTCCTCTTTGATGCCGGGGGTTCTGCCCGGACATTGGCGTTGGTGGCGAAGCGGAAATGGCCCGGACGGACCGAGTGTTCCACAGTATGTTTTTGGGTCCCCGATCTGAAGGAGTTGCTGATATGACCAGGTTTTCAGTCCATCGTTCGTTATTCAAAACGGGACCCACCTCCGTCGTCTGTCTGGTCATTGGCACACTGGTCATGCTGTGGGCCGGAGTCGCCGGCGCCCAGGTGTTGCCGACCGGGTACCAGGAGTACTTCGTCCTGGGCTTTGAGCAGCACATGTGGGACATGATGCAGAAGGTGCGCGACGGTGAGAATGCCGGCACCTCGTTCGACGACGGCATCAACTCGGTGATCACTGCCACGGGCTCGGCCGATTACCAGGTCATCTACTACGATCACTGGGAGGACGGGCTCGAGCCTGATCTTCTCGATCCCAGCAACTACGACGAAGCGAGCACCATGGTGCTTGGCGACGGGGATCTCTCCAACGGCGCCGCCTGCGACTTCACCATCGACCCGCGAATCTTCCCGTGTACTGGCGTTGAGGCGCACGACGACACACTCTATACAGGGTCGTTCGTGGTCTTTCCTTCCGATGGGGGCCTTGACGGTGATTGCGCCGATTGGGGCAATCCGCCCGACGACATCTACTGCTCGGTTCCGGTGAACCCTCGTGGCACCGCAATCCGGTTCGACGGCGGCGACCGGATCATCACCACCGGCGGCCCGCTCTCTCTGATCCACCACGAGGACCCGATGTCGCAGTATGCGGGCGGCGCCAACGAGAGCATTTCGTATCAGGCGGTAGAGGCTGCCCGGGCCTACTCGATCCCGATCGGCGAAGACCTCTACGATCTTGCTGCCCCGGCCGGTGGGGCCGACGGGCAGTACGAGCCCTTCCACTACGTGGACATCAACCTGGTGTCCTTCCAGGACGGCACGGGTATCTTCATCGACAGCCCCGGCGCCGGCGGTGGTACGGTGTCTTTCGAACTCGACCAGGGTGAGCACTACAGCTCGCTCGGATACATCGGAGACAGCTACGACGCTGCGCTCGAGATCCGGATCACGGCCGGCACGAAGGTCTCGACCACCGCTCCGATCTCGGGCCTGTTCCTCACTGGCGGCAACGGCACCTACGCGAACCGTTTCTACACCTTGTTGCCTGATCTCATGCACTCCACAGACTATGTGCTCACGGCGCCCGGAGACGACCCGGGTGTCCAGGGCAGCCGGCCGGCAAACGTCTACATCTTCAACCCCGACCCCATCAACCCGATCGCGGTCGACGTGACCGACTCGTTGGGCAATTACCGGGCCGTCATATCCGCCAACTCACAGGTGAACCTCATCGCCCTGGCGGGCCACGCCATGCCCAACGGCTCGACCGTTCGCCTCTCCAGCGACCGCAACTT
>CAZCEX010000468.1:0-3906 GCA_964497785.1 uncultured Thermoanaerobaculia bacterium
CCGGCCATCGTCCTCGGCGACGCCCTCAAGGTCGACACCCTGGTGGTGGACAATGACGGTGACGGCCGGGTCGACCCCGGCGACACCCTGCGCTACACCATCACCGTGACCAACACCGGCGCGGAAGCGACCTCGGTCAGCCTCGAAGATGTGATCCATCCCAATCTCGCGGTGGTGGCGGACAGCCTCTATACCGATCCCATCGCCGTGCCGGACACCTATCTGGCATGCGGCAACCTGCTGCTCGCGGTCGACGATTCTCCCGCGCTGCCGGGACTCACCGCCAACGATCACGATCCCGATGGTGAGGCATTCTCGGTCAGTACCACCTTCCCGGTCACCACCGTTCGTGGTGGCACGGTGAACATCGTCGACCCCGGCGTGGGATCCTTCGACTATGCGCCGCCGGCGGGCTTCCGGGGCATCGACAGCTTCAGCTACGAGATCCTCGATGCAAGTCTCAGGACCGGCACCGCGACGGTCACCCTGATCGTCAACGAAACGGTATGGTTCGTCGACAGCGGTGCGGCGGGTGGCGGGAGCGGAACCCAGGCTCTGCCCTTCAATCATCTGGCCGATGCCGAAACGGCTTCCGGACCGGGGGACACGATCTTTGTCTTCGCAGGTGCCGGTGACACCGGCGACGGGATCGTCCTCAAGGATGACCAGCGGCTCATCGGCGAGGGCGTCGGACTCACCGCATGCGGCACACAAGTCATTGCGCCGGGAAGCCGCCCGACCCTGGTCAACGCCACCAGCACCGTGGTGACCCTCGCCGACGGCAACCGCGTCGCCGGACTGGACATCGAGCCCGAGGGCGCCGAGGAAGCCATCGTCGGTTTCGCCATCACCGGCCTCGACGTGGCCGAGGTGGGGATCGACACAAGCCGCGGAGGGGCCGGCAACGGAGGGGTCAACCTGACAAATACGACCGGCACCATGACCTTCGACCAGCTCTCCATCACCGGCACCGGCGTCGGAACGGCCTTTGCGGTCGCCGCGGGCAATCCGCAGATCACCGTCACCTCGAGTTCGCTGACGCCCGCGGGTGGGAGCCTGATGAGCATTTCCGGGATGACCGGCGGGTTCGTCGACTTCCAGGCCACGACCTCGTTGACGCTCGCGGGCGGCGTCGGCGACGCGGTTTCTCTCCAGAACAACGGCGCGACCATCACCCTCGCCGATCTCGGCAGCCTGACCACCGGCAGCGGCGGTGGCCTGCTCATCGCCGACAGCGGCACCGTCAATCTGGGAAGCCTGTCGGCCGTCACCGCCACCGGTGGACCGGCCCTCGAGATCTCGGCAACCACGGTGGCCAGCCTCGGCGGCGGACTGACATTTGCAAGTCTGTCCAGCACCGGGAGCCCGACCCAGGGCGTGAGCATCGACGGGGTTGCGCCCACGATCACGGTGAGTGGGACCACCACCGTCGCGTCATCGACGGGAGACGGCATTGTTCTGTCCGGGACCAACGGCGCTGTCACCTTCGCTTCGGTGGATGTCAACGCAACCGGTGGAGCCGGCCTGATGGTCAGCGACAACGTGGCCGCCGTGACCGTCAGCGGCGGGACGATCCAGGGTACGGTGGACGCGGTGGCGTTAACCAACGCATCCCTGATCACCCTCGCCTCGACGACCATGACGAACAACAGCGACTCGGCGATCACCGGATCCACCGTGACCAACCTGGTCTTGAACTCGGTGACGGTCAACACGAGCGGAGATGCCCTCGGAGATAACAGCATCGATCTGACGAACCTGAGAGGGTCGGCGAATGCGATCACCGACAGCAGTTTCACCGCTTCGCCCACAGCCGAGCGGGCTGTTCGGATCGAAAACACCGTTGGTAGCGCGGGCTCGCCTGATCTGCTGAACATCTCCGGCAGCTCTTTCCACAACACCTATGCCTCTCCAGTTGGGGCGGACCTGCTCGAGATCAAGCTCAGTGGGACAGCCGAGCTGAGCGCGACGATCACGGGTTCCACCTTCACCGAGAGCCGAACCAACGGGGTCCAGATGCTCGTCGAAGGCGCCTCCGTCGGCGGGCTCAGTATTTCGGGGAGTACCTTCACCGATCAGGGAATTGGTATCGACATGGGGGTGGCAGACAGCGGGAGCTTGACGTTTGATGTCTCAAACAATCCGACAATCACAGCGCGTCCCGCGTTCGGTTCCACCATGGTCAACCTTTTCACCCACGACACCGCCGCCGCAGTGGGCCGGGTCAATGACAACCCGAACATCCGTTGCGGTGGGGCCGATACGAGCGGAATTGGAATCCGGTTCAACGTCAATGGAGCCTCCACCGCCACGGTCGAGGCCTCCAACAACACCATCAGCGATATCGGATGGGATATCGGGATCGACGCTGTCGCCCGCGGCGGCAGCGGCCGCCTCGACGCGACGATCACCAACAACACCCTGACCGTCGACGTCTTTTCGTGGTGTGACATCCGAACCCGGGCCCAGGACAGCAATACGGTCTGCGCCAACGTGGCCAACAACACCGCGTCGGGAGCGGCAGTCTTCTCAGATGCCTACATCCAGCGAACCAGCGACGCGGGATCGACGGTTCTTCTGCAGGGCTTTGACTCCAATGCGACAACGACCTGGAACAACAATGGCAATACACCGACGGGTTCGGTGACGTCGATCAACAACGGGACCTTGGGCGGCGGGACCTGCAACACGGTACCCTAGCCGAATGAAGGAGCATCGAGATGTCTGAACCATTCCTGGCCGAGGTCAAGATCTTCGGTTTCAACTTCCCACCCCGAGGATGGGCTCAGTGCGATGGTCAGATCCTGCCCATCAACCAGAACCAGTCGCTCTACTCGCTGCTTGGGACCACCTACGGCGGCGATGGGCGAACCTCCTTCGCCTTGCCCGACCTTCGGGGTCGGACACCGGCCCACCCCGGCGCGGAAGGGGTGACGCTGGGTCGGAGAGCGGGCGAAGAGAGTCCCGCGCTGACCATCGCCCAGATCCCGTCGCACGATCACGCGTTGCAGGGGTCGTCGGATATCGCGAACACTCCAGTCCCGACCGGGAATGTCCTTGCGTCGAGCGCCCCGGCCGAGATCTACCACGGCGACCAGAATCGTCAAGCGATGAACGCGGGAACGATCGCCAACACAGGTCTGGGCCAGGGGCATAACAATATGCAGCCCTACCTCACCGTGAATTTCTGTATCGCCATCCAGGGTCTGTTCCCGTCGCGGAACTGAGAGGGGAGAGCCACCATGTCTGATCCGTTCGTTGGCGAAATCCGCATGTTTGCAGGCAATTTTGCGCCGCGAAATTATGCTCTGTGTGACGGCCAACTGCTCGCCGTCTCCCAGAATGACGCCCTCTTTTCGCTCTTCGGCACGATCTACGGCGGTGATGGGCGCACGACCTTCGGCCTGCCCGACCTCCGTGGTCGGGTCCCCCTCCACTATGGATCGGGTCCCGGCTTGACGCCGAGGGTCATCGGAAACAAGAGCGGTTCTGAAACAGCCACGGTGAGTGAGGCCCAGCTCCCGGCCCACAGCCACCCCATGCAGGCTACCGAGGACCTTGCCGACACACCCAATCCTGGTGGCAAGATCGCCGCCAGATCGACCTCTGTGGATCTCTACATCAGCGAGGCGCCGGGCACGGCCCTCCGCACCGATTCGATCACCGCCGTCGGGGGCGGTCAGGCGCACCCCAACCTCATGCCGTACCTTTGCGTGAACTTCATTGTCGCCCTCTTCGGCGTCTATCCCTCGAGGAACTAGGAGGTCGCCGTGTCGGACCCATTCGTCGCCGAGATCAAAATCTTCGCCGGTAACTTCGCTCCGCGGGGTTGGGCGTTCTGTAACGGCCAACTTCTGCCCATCTCCCAGAACACCGCGCTCTTTTCGCTCATCGGGACGACCTATG
>CAZCEX010000469.1:0-3906 GCA_964497785.1 uncultured Thermoanaerobaculia bacterium
CGAGACCGGCATCAAGGTCGTCGATCTCCTCGAGCCGTACTCGAAGGGTGGCAAGACGGGCCTCTTCGGAGGTGCCGGTGTGGGTAAGACGGTGCTCATTATGGAGTTGATCAACAACGTTGCCCTCCAGCACGGCGGCTTTTCAGTCTTCGCCGGTGTGGGTGAGCGCACCCGCGAGGGGAACGACCTCTGGCTAGAAATGACGGAAGCCGGAGTCATCGACCCCGACGATTGGGAGAAGTCCAAGGTGGCGCTCATCTACGGGCAGATGACGGAGCCCCCGGGCGCGAGACTCCGCGTCGGCCTCTCCGCGTTGACGGTTGCTGAAAACTTTCGCGACGCCGAAGGCCAGGACGTATTGCTTTTCATCGACAACATTTTCCGATTCACTCAGGCCGGTTCGGAGGTCTCTGCGTTGCTCGGGCGTATGCCGTCCGCAGTTGGTTATCAACCCAATCTCGCGACCGAGATGGGCGAGCTGCAGGAGCGCATCACGTCGACGAAGAAAGGCTCGGTGACCTCGGTTCAGGCAATCTACGTGCCTGCCGACGACCTCACCGACCCGGCGCCAGCGACCGCCTTCGCCCACCTCGATGCAACCTCGGTGCTTTCTCGCCAAATCGCCGAGCTCGGCATCTATCCCGCGGTCGATCCTCTGGCGTCGACGTCGCGCCTTCTCGACCCAACCGTGCTTGGAGCGGAGCATTACATGGTGGCGCGCGAAGTTCAGCGTATTCTGCAGCGCTACAAAGACCTCCAGGACATCATCGCCATTCTCGGCATCGACGAGCTTTCGGAAGAAGACCGGTTGACGGTTTCGAGGGCGCGCAAGATTCAGCGCTTCCTTTCACAACCCTTCCACGTTGCCGAGCAGTTCACCGGCTTCAAGGGCCGGTATGTGAAGGTCGAAGACACCATCAAGGGCTTCAAGATGCTCTGTGCCGGCGATCTCGATCACCTTCCTGAGCAGGCGTTCCTCTACGTGGGCACCATCGATGAAGCGATCGAGAAGGCCGACAAGATGAAGGAGGTTTGATGGCAGACCAACTGCAGCTCGAGGTCGTCACCCGACGGCGGCAGGTCGTGGACGCAGCGGTGGATGAAGTTCGCCTCCCGGGCGTGCTCGGTGAGCTCGGCATTCTGCCCGGCCACACCCCTCTCCTTACGGCTCTCGATGTCGGCCGGGTGGCCTATACCGAGGACGGAAAAGAACGGCGGCTCATCGTCAAGCACGGCTTCGCGGAAGTACAACCCGACCGAGTTACGGTGCTCGCGCGCGAGGCGGTACTGCCGGAAGAAATCGACCGTGAAGCCGAGCGTCGGGAACTGTCCGAAGCGATAGAGGCTCTCAAGGGGGCCTCCGCCGAGAACCTGGCCGAAATCTCGCATCGTGTGCGGTCGGCGGAGATCAGCCTCGAGATCACGGAGTAGGCCCCCAAAAAGGTCGGCGGGTACCGACTTTTCGTTTTCATGGCGTCGCCCTCCCTATGACCACCAGGGGCTTGGGGACAGAAAGGGCGACACCATGAAAACGAAAAGGATACTGATATCCTTCCGTTATTGGAGGCTATGAAGATGGCTCTCGAGAAACTGGATGCTGCACTGAGGAACGAGGTTGCGGAGCTCGCGGCGGAAGGTAGGACCAAGGCGCCCGAGCGCGTGATCGTGGGATACGAACCCCCCCAGGATGACCACGGGCCGCGTTACCTGCTTGATGGAGTGTCGACGAAGTTCATTCGCATGAACTCCAATAGCTATCTCTCCCTCTCGCACCACCCCGAGGTCATGGCGGCAGCCGATGAGGCCGCGCATAAATTCGGCGTCGGGCCTGGGGCGGTACGCTTCATTGACGGCACATTCAGCCATCATAGAGCCCTTGAGCAGCGGGTAGCCGAGTTCGCCGCCAAGCCGTCGGCGAAGATCTTCAACTCCGCCTACACCTCCAACCTCGGTCTCGCCATGACCATCGGTGGCGCGTCAACCTACTGGATCGGTGACGCCCTCAATCACAACAGCATTATTCGGGCCATGCGAATCGCGGGTGTGCCGAGAGCCAACAAGGCGATCTATCAACACAACGACATGGGTCATCTCGCGCGCTGTCTGGAAGAGGTGCCAGAGGCCATGGACCGGGTGGTGGTGATCTTTGACGGTATCTTTTCGATGCGTGGTGACAACGCCCCGGTCGACTTGATCGACCAGTGCTGTCAGGCCCACCGCGACAGGTTCAGCGGTGGTCTGGTCACGGTTGTTGACGACAGCCACGGTTTTGGAGCGTACGGAGCAACCGGTCGTGGGACCGAGGAGCACTGCGCCACCAAAGCCGATATTCTCGTGGGCACCTTCGGCAAGGCCTTTGGAGTCAATGGAGGATTCATTGCGGCCAGCCACGATGTCACCGAAGCCGTGCGTCAGAAGGCTGATACCTATATCTATACGAATCCGTTGAGCGTTGCGGACTGCGCCGCCGCCAAGACCGGACTTGATCTACTCGATGGCCCGGAAGGCAGAGACCGGATTGCCCATCTGCATGCCATGACTAAGAGATTCCGGGATGGCATCAGACGACTTGGCCTCGAGTCCATTCCAGGGCCACACCCCGTCGTGCCGCTGCTCGTGCGGGACACCGAAAGAACCAGAAACCTCGTACGCCATTTCTATGACAACGGCGCGCTCGTGGTCGGCCTGACCTTTCCGGTCGTTCCACGCGGCGACGAGACCATCCGTTTTCAGGTCAACGCCGCCCACACAGAGGCCGACATCGATCAGGTGCTCGGTATTCTGGCGGCTTTCGGGGGATAAAAGATTCGCGCAGTAGGAGCGCCCCACGGACAGGACGGTGTCGGTGCAGTTATGGTTCTGGCCGCAGGCCGGGGGCGGCGCATGCGGCCACTCTCCGACGCGATAACAAAACCGGCCCTACCGCTGCCCGGCGGCCCGGTGATTGTTTGGGCACTTCGGTTGGCCGCAACCACAGGGGCCTCGTCGATAACGGTCAACTCCTGGTGGTTGGCCGAGCAGCTCGAAGCCGCTGCGCGGGAGGCCGCACCTGCCGAAACGCAGTGTTGTTTCTCTCGTGAAGACGAGCTCATGGAAACGGCCGGCGGTCTCGCTCTCGCGCGAGACCGCGGACTCTTGGGGAAAGAAGGCTCAGTCCTGGTCATCAATGGGGACGGTGTGCTCAATCTCGACCTCGACCCTCTTTTCGTCCACCACCGCGCCTCCGGAGACCTGGTCACCCTCGCTCTCCTGCCACACCTCGCCCCGGATCGTTGGTCGCGCGTATTGCTCGATCACGACGGTCGGGTCACCAAAATCCTCCCCCCGGGCCAGCCCAGTCCTGGTGAGGCGCCTTTCCTCTACCCCGGTGTGATGCTCGTGTCGCGGCCTGCTCTCGACAGCCTCCAGGCGCGGCCCGGGGGCGTTGCTGGGGAACTTTGGCAACCTGCCCGCGAGGCTGGACGCCTGGGGGGAGTGGTGGTCAGCGGACATTGGCGAGAGGTTGGTTGTCCCAAGGACTATCTTGATGCCGTCGTGGCCCTGGTCAGAAACGAGAGCTGTTGTTTTCAGGGTGCAACGATCCACCCCGGAGCGACGGTCATGAGTGCTTTGATTGGGAAAGACGTCGTGATCGAAGCGGGGGCCCGGATCACCCACTCGGTTGTGAGTCATGGGGCGATCGTTCAAGAAGGCGCCCTTGTGGAGCGTTCGGTCGTCCTCGGCGATGTTGTGGTGCCAGTCAACAGCTGCCTCGTTGACGAGTGTCTTGTCGGAACGATCCCTGGGGTGGGAGATAAACCCTGACCAAAATCACGCCGTTGCGGTGAGTATCAATGCCCCACGGCCTCCTGGGAGGGTGTACCGAATAGATGGTGGATGGATTTCGGAGCGTCGTTTGAGGCCATT
>CAZCEX010000470.1:0-3892 GCA_964497785.1 uncultured Thermoanaerobaculia bacterium
GAACACGCCTCGGCGAGTTTTTCGACATCGCGGGTCGTATCGATCCAACGTGGGCTCAGCTCATTTACCATCGCCGGATCCTACCACTGTCGCAACTGACAGGGCCTTGAATGCGGACTCGTTGGACCGAAAGCCCTTTCAAGTCCTGGGTCGGCAGGCCATTCGGGCGACGGCTTGACGGCCTGCGATGACCACCGTTTTGCCGAACCGCCTTCCTGCCGTGAGTGATGTGCTAGCGTACGGTGAGGGGGAATGCGTTCATCCGTTCGACGTTATCCAGATATGGTGACTGAGCTACTCGATATCCGTGCGGCCAAGGTCGGCATCGAACTGACGAACCGATGCAACATGCGGTGCTCCATGTGTCCACTGCACACCCTGACCCGGCCCACTGCAGACATGCCCTGGGATCTGGTCAAAAAGGTCGCCGCCGACTTCGAAGAGAACGGCATTCGTGTACGGTGGCTTCACGAGATGGGCGAACCTCTGCTGTATGACCGACTCGCCGAGGCGATCGATCTGTTCCCGGGTTGCTCCGTTTCGACCAACGCAATGGCCCTCAAACCCGAGATCGGCGAACAAATCCTGGCATCCTCCCTGGACCTGATCCGTCTCTGTCCAGACACTCTGAATTCGGAAATCTACCCAGAGATCCGCCGCGGAGGGGTCTTTGACAAGACCGTCAACAACATTCGGGCCTTTCTCGAGCAGTCAAAAGCACACAACATCCGGGTCGAGATTCAGAAAATGGTCACCAAGCTCACCGCTTCCGAGAGCATCAAGGATTTTGAGGAGTTTTTTGAACTCGAAAAATACCCCCAGGCCAATGTGATCGAAAAGACCTGCGAGGGCCTCGATACAACCGACTCGACGGACCTCCACGAGGAGTTCTACGGCTGCTTTCAGGGCTACCCCTTCCGTTGGTTCATCGTCCTGGCGGATGGCAGAGTCACCCATTGCTGCTACGACTCCGACGGCCTGCAACCCATCGGCAACATGCAGACGCAGACCGTGCGCGAGATCCTTGCGGGGACTGCCGTCACCCGCTACATGGAGGCCTTCAGGGCCCGAGACTGGCAAACCCTCCCTCGTTGCGGGGAATGTCACCGCAATACCTCCGGCCCAGCCGTCATCAAGGACCGGCTCGTTCAGATCGGTCACAAGGTCGATCGTCTGATTCCAGTCAAACAGATCGGCCGCCGCCTTTTCAACCGGTCGAACGGTAATGAAGACCAAAGCTGAGTGGGGCGCCGACCCCGAGTTCTTCGGACCGCGCCACGCCCACCGCGAAGGCCGGATTCTCCGAGTCGTTGAACGGGAGGCAACAGAACCTGGACCTCACCTCGAGTGTGCGGCGGGCGTCGGGTCCTTGTCGCGGGCCCTTGCAGCAAGGGGCCGAACGGTCATCGCAGCCGACCGATCCTTGCGCTCCCTGGCCGTTCTGCGCAACAAGAGTGGAAAAGATGTTCACCCTGTCGTTGCGGACATCACGGCGCTTCCTTTTGCCGAACATTCGTTCGCGTCGATCACCTCAGCCGAGACGCTCGAGCACATCGACGACGACGTGAGTGCGGTTGCCGAGTTCGCACGCATCCTTCGTGACGGCGGATTCGTGGCCGGGACGGTGCCCGCCGATCCCCGACAATGGTCGGACTGGGACGAATGGGCCGACCACAAGCGACGCTACTCGAAGTCGGGCATGGAGCAGATGCTTACCGAGGCGGGCCTCGAACCCGAGGTCACCACATGGGGATGGCCCCTGATGCGGCTGTATGACGGCCTTTTTCTCCGCCGTATCAATCGGCGCCGTCACCAGGGGACCGGCTCAATCGGTGACGACGACGGACTCCGGCGTGTTTCCTCACTCGGGCGACGACGTTGGTTGGTGCAATTGGTGACCACCGCGTTCTCGATCGACCGATTGTTCGACGGCCTGCATTGCGGCGTCGGGGTAATATTCTGTGCCAGAAAATGCGGACAGGTCGCAAAATCAACACCAGCCTCCGGATAACCCTCTCAATCAGATAATCCCTCGAGCAGGTGATACAATTACCGTGATGGGATCCCAGCTTCGGAAGAGGACACGGCGGCGGCGCTGAACTATTTGCCGAAAAGATTGCTTTCCGGCAGGAGCGCGGTTTGTCTCACCTCCAGGGCGGTCGGTCCACATCTGAGGGGGCAAGCTTGAGTCAACAGGTGATCGGAATCATCGGTATGGGCCCTGTGGGAACAATTCTCGGCGCCTATCTCGTGCGCAGCGGAATCAGGGTCTTCTGCGTGGAGAACCTTGTCGAAAGGGCGGAGCAGATCAACAGAGATGGCTTCGTCGTCAAGGGCTACGCGGAGCTCGTCGAACGACCCGAGCACTGCTTCACCTCAATCGAGGAGCTTGGTGAGGTTCCCGGTCTCACGGCTACCTTCATCTGCACCAAGGCCTGGGCGATCGAAAGCGTGATGCAGAAGTTCGTCAAGATCAACTGGCCCCTGAACATGAGGATCGCGGCGTTCATGAACGGGATCGGGCCTGAAGACATCATCGGCACCTACATTTCGGGCGAGACCGTTTGTCGAGGTGTGCTCAACTACGCCGGCAACCTCGATGCTGAAGGTTCGGCGACGATGAACTGGTTCCACCCCCCGAATCTGCTCGGTCCTGCAACGGATCGCACACCCGTCTGGCAACGGGAGATGGAGGACATCCTCACCACCGCCGGTTTGCCGACCATTCACGTCAGCCATCACGAAATGAAGAAGTCGGCCTTCTTCAAGACCATCCTGAACTCCGCCCTCAACGCCTTGTGCTCTGCTCACGGTTTGACGATGGCACAGGCCATGCATCTCAAGCACACCCATCGAACCGCCCGGGCACTGCTCCGCGAGGGCCTTCTCGTCGGTGCATTGGTCGGCTACAACTACGGCGAAGACGCCCTCGACAGGTGTGTGACCTATCTACAGGGCGGCGGCGACCACTACCCCTCGATGTGGTTTGACCTCAAGCAGCGACGACCGACCGAGATCGAGTTCATCAACGGCAAGATCGTCAAGATCGGGCGCATGTTCAAGAACGTCGACGTCGACCTCAACCAGTTCTTCACCGGCGCCATCATCACCCAGGAGATCAAAAACGGGACTCGACGCGAGGATGACATCCCCGACTACCTCGTCGAGTCGTAAATTTCACCGGGTTCGGCTGCCTGGTGCACGGAGGCCTAGATGCTCGAGCAAACCGTGACTGACAGGGTTTTTCATATCAGAATCGACGCCCCGCCCGTAAACGTGCTCGATGGCGCGATTCTGAACGCACTCGCCGATCAACTGACCGAGATTTCAACCAACCCCGATGTGAATGCCGTGCTCATCTCGGGCAAGGGACGGTGTTTCTCGGCCGGCGCTTCGGTCGCAGAGCACAGCCGTGATCAGGCGCCGAAGATGGTCGGGGCGCTCAGGAAGGCGTGCATCGCCCTCGCTGACCTCCCCGTACCAGCAGTAGCCATGGTTCATGGCGCCTGCCTCGGCGGCGCCATGGAGGTCATCTCCTTTTGTGATTTCGTCGTCGCCGATCCCGCCGCGACCTTCGGACAACCGGAGGTCAAGCTCTCTTTCTTTCCGCCGATTGCAGCGGTGCAACTCCCCCGCATCACCGGTTATCAGAACGCCGCCTACACAGTGCTCACCGGCGCCAACCTCAGCGCAGACCGTGCGTTGGCGATGGGTGTTGTTCAGCTCGTTTTGGAGAAAGGTTCCTGGAGCGAGATCGACGAGCTCTTCAACGGTCTCAGCGGATCGGCATTACAGATGACGAAAAAGGCCCTGAAGGTTGGCGGGGGCCAGGTCCCGACTGACAGGCTCGATGCCGTCGACCGGCTCTTTCTCGAAGATCTTTATGAAATCG
>CAZCEX010000471.1:0-3886 GCA_964497785.1 uncultured Thermoanaerobaculia bacterium
TCGAAGCGTGTGTAGTAGACGTAGCCGTTGTCGAGGTAGGGCACCGACTCGTCATTCTTTTTGATGCGTCCCGTAATCTCGTCGAAGAGCTCCTGTTGCAGGGCCTCGGTAGGCGCCATGACCTTCTGGGTGTAGGCATTCTCCGCCTCGAGGTAGCTGATGACCTCGGGGTTCTCCCGTTCCTTCATCCAGTAATAATCGTCGACCCGTTCATGGCCATGAATCTCGAGTGTCTTCGCGTCGATTCCCGCCACGGGCGGTTGGGGCCTCTCGGCCTGTCGGCAGCTCAGCGACACCACCACGAGAGCAATGATCACGAAAAAAAATAGCAAAACAGTCTTTGTCATGAGGCCTCCTCGACGCGGCTCGCCATATGACCACGGCAGGCCTGCGGCGCGCAGTCTATCAAGTCTCTGAGGGTCTACGGAGGCTTCAAAAGACCTACGAAAACTTCGTAAACAGAGTATCCCCCTGATCAGCCGCCATGATCTGCCCCGCCGCAAGCATGAACCCCACAAACAGGCTGGTTTTCACACCTCGTCCGAACCGTCCGTGGTGCGGTGGCTTTTCCTCGATGTCTCAGCGGCCTCGACCTTTTCTTCGGTCAGGAGCGTCCGGTACCAGTTCGGATGGTGGTGTTCGGCCCACTCTCGAGTGACCGAACCGTCCACCAGCACCCGCCACGTTCCCGGGTTAGCGACCGTTCCGAGATAGGCGTGGGCGAGCACCCCGGCGATGAGGAAGAAGCCAACGAGGTTGTGCACAGTCGAGGTCATACAGACCGTTGAAAGCATGAACGCGGCCTTGAAGACCAGCATCAACCCGGTGATCGAGATGATGACTCCGAAGATGGCCGAGTACCAGTAGAACATCTTCTGCCCAGCGTTGAAACGACCAGCTGGAACTTCGCCCTTGTGGCCGAGGTATCCGCCCATTTTGCGCACCCAGTCCTTGTCATAGGACTCGAAGGCTGCATCACGGAACCAGAGGAGGCCTCCCACGATGGTGGTCGCGATGAAGATGAATCCCGACCAGATGTGGAAATTGAGTAGATTTCGGGCGCTGCCAAACAGTAGCTGTTGCCACAGGTGCAGGTTGAAGGCCATGATCAGCCCAGTTACAGCGAGGATCACGAACGCAACCAGGCGGAACAGGTGAGCACCCCGCTCGGCGAGGTTGAAGCGTTTAATTTCTTCGGAGTATGGGTCGAAAGTGATCTTCTTGGGACCGTAGCCGTGGTAGTGCACAACAATGAAGAAAACCACCAGGATGATCATTGGACCGATGTAGGGGCTGACGATCTGCTGATGGAGGGAGTTCATCGTGAAGGCGACAGGGCTGCAGCCGAAAAAGCGGCCATTCGGCACGGTGACCGGGCCACCGTCAGGGCCGTGAAGATCGATGGTCTGCTGGCCCTTGAAGAAGTGCACAGAAGCAACATGGCAATCCTGGCATCCGTTGGCGCCGAGGGCCATACGGGTTGGCGCGGTATTGTGATTGATGGCGAATTTCACATATGAAGCCCCCTCAAGGGGCGTTCCTTCGAGGGAGGTCTCGACCAGAGCGCCCGCAGCATCGAGCTCGTAGGCCGTTTCTGCCTTGATGAAGACCGGATGAATGCTGGTAAACCGCTGGTTGCCCTCGAGAGTCGAGGCGAAACTTTGAAGACCGGCGATGATCTCCTCGGGGGTATTGACCTCCTTGTGGCCGTCCTCGTCGTCGTCCGTGACCGCGTCCGAAAACTTCTTCCACCCGGCCTTATGCTCGCGAAGGAAGAGCGGGTAGACCAAACCATCGTCGTCGCGGTTACCCCAGTACTCAGCCAGGAAACGGTTTATTGGGTAAATCTTGCCGTCGGGCCGGCGCTCATAATCGGGGTACCACAAACCCATTTCGCCTGGCTCTTTGGCGTCGACCGGGCGGGGTTGGAAGTCGAGCTTGCCGGTGGTGGCCTCGTAGCCGTGGGCAGCCGCGCGGTTGAGCTGCGGAATGTGACAGCTCTCGCAGCGAATCTTCTCCAGATGGCTGGGGCGAATCAAGGCATGCTCGGGCACCGGCGCCCCGAGGTAGCCGCCCATGTGGCACTCCGAGCAGCTCTTGTTGCTGCCGTCGTGCTCCGGGGCAACGGTGAACGCCGGTTCGACGCCCTTCGCAATCTGGTGGTCGAGCCCGGCTGGATGACACGCAGTACAGCTGACGCCCTGCTGGTTGTGCACATCCGGGTTGAAGAAGTCGTTCCACGAGAAGCCGCGTTTTTTGACGTCCGAAGCGCCATGGCAATTCATGCAGTTGTCGTCGGGAGGCGGCCAGGACATGTCCAGCGTGATCGTACCGTCCGCGTTGAACAACCGTGTTTCGTAGGTCACGCTCGGTTCCCGATTGCGGCGCACGGAACCGTCAACCAATCCGAGGCGTGATCCGGCGACCACCGCCCACCGATAGTTGCCGTTTTTCAGTTGGTCAACCCTCGCTTCGAAGTCGTAGCCGTCGAGGTGGCAGACCAGACAGTCCGCTTCGACGACCCCGCTCTCGTTCCACCGGCTCTTGTAGTAGTCGCCGTCGAGCTGTTCGCTGAGCCCGGGGTTTTCTGAGAGGTGCTCGTCATAACGAAGACCCTCGCGGTCGTACTCGAAACCACCACCACCGGGATGGCAAGCGCCGCACGGCGGCTCACCGCCCCCGGGGGAGGAAAAACCGACGAAGTCGTACACGGTCAGGTCGATCTCATCCGGGTGTTCGTTGACTTTTTTGGCGAGCTGCCGGAAGGCGTAGGGGTACCAACGCCCGAGGAATCCGTTGGAAAGGCTCCAGGGTCGGCCGTTCTCGGCGCCAAAATCATCCGAAACGGTGTCCCACCCCATCTGAAAGTGGTAACCCTGGGTGATGACGTCATAGTCATGGCACATCCCGCACGTTTGTTTTGTCGAGAAGGCCGCGTTCCCATTCTCCCCGTTGACCGGATCGATGAGATCACCATTGTGGTCCAAAAGGTTGATCGCGGGGTGCTGGGCCTCGGCCGGGGCGGCCGGCAAAAGAACCAGCAACGACGTAACCACGACGAGGTGAAGGATGGGTTGCAGAGAAGAGCGGATCATGTAAGACCTCCTGAAGCACGACTTCGGCCTCGCGCCTTCGGACTCACGACTCGAAACCGACCCCGCGGCAATCGGCGCCGCACGATTTGGCCGAACCGCCCAGACCCACTGGACGCTGGCGCGAGCAAACCAACAAGAGAAAGTATACACCCATATTCCTAACTGGTTATACATTGCGACACATGCTCAATAAACCAAATCTCATCTCGGCGTGCTGGTAGAGACTGTTGGTCATGCCCTGTGATATCGATATGGCACAATTTCTATTCGGTACACCCTCCTGGGCCTGTACCCCGAAGCTATCGATCTCCTGGAAGACGCGGTGAGGCTGCGGGAGATGCACCTCGGCGCCCAACACCTCGAAACAGCTTCGGTCCTCTCGATTCTCGGCACCACCTACATGAACCACGGCCAGTACGACGAGGCGGAGGAAATGCACCAGCGAGCACTGGCGGTCCGCCTCGAGCAGCTCGGAGCAACATTCACGACGTGAGTTGTAAGAGACGTAAAATGCACCACTTGCTACGTCTTTCAGCTGTTACACTCAGGGCGATGCGATGGTTTTTGCACTCCTCGAGGTTTTCGTTCGTCGTGGTGGGCGTGCTGGTTCTGATGCTTTCGGGTCTCGCAACCCTTCAGTACCGGTGGATCGCCCAGCTGAGCGAGGCCGAGCGAACTCGGCTCGAGTCACGCCTGCACGAGGCAACGGCGGGGTTTTGTATAGACTTCGACCGAGAAATCACGCGCGCCTATATCACTTTCAACCTCGGACAACCGCACGAAAAACAGGA
>CAZCEX010000472.1:0-3868 GCA_964497785.1 uncultured Thermoanaerobaculia bacterium
CGACGGGCTGGGACAGGACCGGACCGACAAGGCCAAACAACGCAACCAAAACAGCAATTGCACGAAATTTCATCACCATCGGAACCTCCTGAAGAATAGCTCTGATTCAGTATACGCTCGGCATGCCAGGGCTGGACCGAGCGGGCTGTCCACCGAGTGGTCCTTCACCATGGAGTCGGGGGCACTTCGTTGACGCCGGGGGTCATGTCGCCAGTGACGCAGTTGCGTGTGCCGCCGCAGCCACTACAGCAGCAGTCGCCGGCGTCGTAAGGAGCCGGCCACTCCCAGGGCTCTGCGGAGCACTCGACATCGATCTCGGGCAGGCCGCCGTCACAGGTTCCGACAACGGCGTCGTGCATCAGGTCGTGACCGTTCTCCCCGTATATTCTGTTGGCGCTCCCACCCATGCCACGTAGCAGGTCGTCGCCGTCTCCCCCGAACAAGAAGTCGACATTGGGGCTGCCGAGAATCCAATCGTTGCCCCCATGCCCCTCGATCTGCATCAGGGCTTTCCAGCTTTCTTGCCAACCATCGACGCGGTACCGGCCGAAGCCCGCATCCGTTGCCAGGCGGCACTCGTGACCACCGTAGTATCCGGTCATGCCTTCGGCAGCCATGATCAGGGTATTGGAACGGTCGTTGCCGCGGATCACAGCCCGGTTCAGTGGCCACTCCATGTAATCACGAGAGAACGTGCAGACTCGTACCCCTTCCGAACAGACGAAGAGAGTGTCCGACTTGACGTGGCTGGCGGTGGTCCAGATGCTCTCGTACCAACCGGCGCCATAACGCACGTCCGTGTCGTCCGGCGGTACCGTGCACGTCTGCCGCAGGCCGAGGGTCGCCGAGACCAGGGTCATGGCACTGAGGTCGTATCGGTTGCGCACATCGATGCGCACCTCTGCGGCCATGGCGAGCGGCAGGTCATCGAGGGCGACCTTGGAGAAACCGAAAGGCGCCGCGATCCCGGCCGGGTCGACGCAGACCTGGTCCTGAGGGTAGCTGTCCAGGACTACGTTGTGGTCCGAGACGATGATATCGAGCGAGGTGCACTGGATTCCTTGACACCATCCGCTGGCCGAGGCGATTGCTTCTATGGACTTTCTCGTGCCCGCGATGAACGCGACGAGCTCGGGAGGGCCGACCGGTTCCAGTCCACGTTTGCCCGGACGCAGCTCCTGCAGGCACACCGCGCGATTGGTTGAGGGCTCACCCTTTTTCGTAACCGCTCCGACCAACAGCGCGTACTCCGACTGCGCGGTGGTGTATTTGCTGAGGTCGATGGTCAGCGAGGCCTGACCGGCCGTCGCGGTTGGCCCTGCTGCCGTGGCAGCTGCGAGAACGAGGCCGCCGATGAAAAGAGCTGATGGGATGGTGGGCTGTGTCATTGTCGTGTCTCCTTGTGCCGCGTTTGCCGGCGGTTTGTCTCTCAGCCATCAATTTCGGCTCGCGGCATGACACCGGCATCGCCGGACGCGTCATCGCCATGCTCAGGCGCGCCACGACTGTGAGATGAATCACGATTGCAGGCCCTCTACGACCAGGAGGCGATAGACGGGCTCCTCGGCATCGACAGAATCGACGGAATCGATGATGCACGTCGTTTACCTGGCGCCGGTGGGCAAACTCCCCAGCCGCGTCTGATGAGCCCCCGTCGCGGTGGACTCACCGCGGACCTTGTGACTGAGTCAGGGACTGGCCGTGGACCAAATCAGCCGACGACGATCAACTCTCTCGGAAAACAGCTCAGAACCCGCGGCCCGGTCGGGGTGACGAGCACATCATCTTCGATTCGTACCGCTCCGTAGCCCTGGATGTAGATGCCTGGTTCCATTGTAGTCACCAATCCTGGATGAAGCTCAAAAGTGTCGTCGGCTGTTATGAACGGTCTCTCGTGCAGATCGAGGCCGATGCAGTGGCCGGAGATTTCACCCTGTGCTGCAAAGTCGGTCTGGTCAAAGTGGTTTCTGATCTCCTGCCACACGTTCTTGATCGGTGCTCCCGGACGCAGGTTCTCGATGCCTATTTCAGTGGCGATGCGGGCTGCGTCATGGATGGTTTTCATTCTCGGTGTGACGGATTTCACCGCGAAGGTTCTGGTGATATCGGCCAGGTACTCGTGCTTTTTTGCACCAAAATCGATCAGCAGAAAATCTTCTTCCTTGATTGGCCGGTCCGATGGTCGATGGTGCTGGTTGAAGCAATTCTCTCCCGCCGCGACGATCGGCTCGAATGCGCGTTCGGCCCCATTCTCCAACATCAGAATATCCAGCCGTGAAGCGATCTCTTTCTCGGTCATGCCAACCTTGATCTCGTCGACAAGCTGTCTCAGGCAGGATTCAGAAACCTCAACTGCCGCTTCGATGCAGGCGATCTCTGCCGGGTCTTTGCACATCCTCAGCTTCGCGATCGGGTCTTCACGAGGCGTCGTTTCAATATCGAGCAGCCCTCGCAACCGGTCGTAGAGAGAGTAGGTGATGCGGTTGGAGGTGAAGCACAGCTCGGAAAGCGCCAGCCGCCCCACCTCTTCTTTGATGTTGCTCAGGTAGTTTCCTATTGCAGGGTGCACGACCAGGTCGTTACCGACCTGGCTCTTGGCCGCCTCGAAGTACCGCTCATCGGCCAGGAGGACGGTCTCCTCTTCGGTGATGATGAGAACTCCTTCGCCCTGATATCCCGTGAGGTAGAACAAGCTTGTGTGGTCGATTTCTTTGGGCATCAGACGCGCCAAGTCGACCACCAGGTAGCCGCTACAATTGATGGCCGCGAGCAGGTCATTCCTTCTTTGGGCAAAAACAGTCAAGGTGGTGCTCCTATATGTGATTCCGGGCGTTTCGAGCCTCCGAGTGATCGTAACGGACTCCAGGAGCTGATGTCGATGACATCTTCAATTGAAGATGCCTGCACCGAACTCTGCTTCTCCAAATAGGCCGAAAAAGGCAGGACAGATCCTGGCCCGAAAGCTCTCGGCATCATCAAATAGTCCTGAACGCGTGGGCGGTGATTTTGTGCAATGCCACCCACCAAATGACACTACCTCAATTCGGTCGATAGGGCTGCGGATTACGCAGCACCTCGTTGCAGTCAAGCTCGGTGAAGGTATAGCTGACAGCGCAGTGGATTCCATCCATCACGTCTCCAACATCTGCGTACAAAAAGAACCGGCCGTTGAGCTCCAGAGTCGTGCCCTCGACCCACTCGGGTCGTTCTCGGGAGCTGATGATCCGAAGGCCCGTGTCACCGTCGTACTCCAGGCGATCGGGTCGCAGCGGTCCAAGTCCCCGTGCTCGTATTGCGCCTATTGCTCGTCGATGTGCCAGCTGGCCAATCCGCAAAATTAACCAAACAACGGGCTCTCCGACCGACTCCCGGCCTACGACGAACGCAAACACTCGAACGGCCCCGGTCAATCCAACGAGCGCAAGAAACCACGCAAGTGGGTGAACAAGCCAGGTCGCCAGAGCAAGCAAACCCACGCCCATGAAGTGCACCGAGTTGAGGCCCGGGACCCAGTTCTCGAGCAGCACGATCCCAAGCAGTGGCGAGGTGCCGGTGATAGCAGCGATCGCACCGAAGAAGAATAGAAGGCCCCCAGAGGCAACCTCGACGATACCGAGGATGATCGAGTAGGCGGCAACGTCGACCCCCCAGCGTGCACCGAGGCGCTGGTTCTCCGGTGACGGCAGCAGGGCCACCATCAAGCCGAGAATCACGAAGCGGAGCTGCTCACTGAAGTACCTGAGACCGTTCATGTGGTTTCCCCACTATTGTACTGCCCCGCAGTCATTCCTATATCCTGGACTGAGCGATTCTGCGGATGAGATGTGCCAAGATCTTGATGTACCGTTGCCTGCAAAAATGCTCCAGC
>CAZCEX010000473.1:0-3853 GCA_964497785.1 uncultured Thermoanaerobaculia bacterium
CGAGCGCTCATTTCCCGCGTGGCGAACCAGGATCATGGTAGGGTCGAGTCGCGGAGGAAAAGCAAATCGCTATCCCTAATTGCGCCGAGACCGCGGGCGAGCTTGACGATTTGATACGAACCCAACGTGAACAAGCGCGAAATACATGAACCTTGCACCTATGTGGGAGAGATCTGTTCAGAGACGGTAGCGCCTACCCGTCCCTCATATTCACGTCCTGTCTGCCGTCTTCGTACAGACCAATGATTTTCTCAACGGCGCCCTGGGCGTTTCTTTCGAAGCTCAGCCGGAAGTAATCCAGGTCACCGACGCGGAAAAGATCCTCGCCCATCGGTTCTAACAAAAAGCGTGGGAGATCATCGCGCTGGTAGTACAGCCCGCCGTTCTCGAAAAATATCTTTCGCGGTCCATAACGGCCGACGTACTGCTGCAGCTCCCCCTCGTTCAGCTCGATATTCTGCAGCCGGCTATCCAGGTCCTGCTGCACCCACAGCAATGAGCTGCGCACGGTTTCGTCTTGCTCTGATTCGAGCCTGGCTTCGATTGCCAGTCGGTGGGCGGTCGTCAGAGCGTCAGCGCTCGGCGACTTGACGTCTGGGATGATCCCGACACCTTCCCACCCCTCACCATTCTTCGGGTTGAATGCCCGGCTGTGGGGCAGCCGCATCACCACCCGGAAGTCGTCGAGGTCAACGTAGCGTTCAACCACGGTATGGCCGCCGCCTCCAGTCGTCTCGCCGACCACAGTAGCGCGTTCGAGGTGTTGCAGATCAAAGGTGAACTCCTCAGCGGCCGAAAAGGTGCGTCGGCTGGTGAGCACGTAGACGGGTATCTCCGGCATCCTGGGTCCCGGCACGAAATCCAGAGTACGTGACTGCACAGTCTCGTCACTCTCGCGCTCGTACCAGTTGATCAGGTGCACCCGATCATCGAAAAGATAGGTCGCCAGCATCCTGATCATCGACGCCGATCCACCGCCGTTCTTGCGCAGGTCGATGATCAATGCCCCGCTATTCGACAGGAAGTTCATCGCCGCAGCCGCCACCGGTAGCGCATCGGGCGATCCAGAAAACATCGTCAGCTCCAGATAACCGATGTTACCCAGCAACAGTTCAACCTTGCTGAATCCGAAATTACGCTCCTTGAAGAAGCGCTGGCGCCGTTCATCCCGATCATGATCAGGTTCCTCCCCCTCAGCAGCGTCGGGCGCAACCGGGGGAACCACCCTGATACCGAAGTGGCCGTCATGGTTGATTTTCTGGGCATCGGCTTCGATTTGGTGGACCAGCTCCACCGGGTCGTTGAACTGGTCGTACTGACCATCGGCAAGCTGCTGTTTCAGGTATTTCACGATACCTTCGGCCGGTTCGCCCAGAACGTAGGCCTTGGCGATGGCGTCGCACACCCCGTCGACAATCACAGCCCGGGTGTCATGGTCAATCGTGGGCAGCTCTCCCGGCTGGATGGCCTGGGCGCCGGCCGTCAGCGGCGCGGCCATCCCCAGCACAACAACCAGGGCCACAATCAGACGGCGGACTGTGTGATGATGCTCGCCTTTTGTCATATCTCCCCCATCTTTCAGCATTGATCCGGATATCCTCTCGGCAGACAACCAACTAGTAACTCCAATTGGTACGACGGTATGTTGACGATGTTTCGCCCAACTCCCCCCCATCTCACCGTTTGAAGGATGCCAGGTTTGCGGACCCTGCGGGAGTTGAGGCGGGGCGGCTAGGAACGAAGGATCCCGCCCAGGCATGAACCTCGAGGAGAGGCGTCACAAAGATGCCAGGCATATGACTGCAGTGTTTATTTGAATGGCGGAGGGGCTGGGGAATGCCGAGGCCGGGGAGGATATTTTCGGCTGGGCGATCTTGTACGTGGACAATAGGGTAACGGTAGGCGGGCGCGTTTCCGGGTACGGAACCGACGCGCGCATACTTCGGGTCGTCCTCAATTCTGGTGATTCCTTGAATTACATATATTCCAATGAACCTGGAGGTGCATGATGCTGAGCCAGACCGTTCGGCTGCCTACCGAGATCGCAGCACGACTCGAGAAGCTCGCCAACGCGACGAAACGTTCGAAGAGCTCGTTCATCGTGGAGGCGCTCGAGAGGCATCTCGACGAATGTGAGGACCTCGAGCTTGCGTTGAGCAGATTCCGCGACCCTGACGCCGAGTGGGTGGAACACGATGATGTGCGCCGAGAGCTCGGACTCGACTGAGATCCGGGTACGCTGGGAGCGCCGGGCAGTCAAAGAGGCTGTTGCTCTCCAGATGCCCGACCGCGAGAGGGTCGTTACGGCGGTGGAGGAGTTGCGCAGGAACCCGCTCAGAGGAAAGGTCATGAGCAGTGGATGGAAGGGTTTCCGCCGTCTGAGCGTGGGCGCATTCCGCGTCATCTACGCTTTTGACGGAATGGAGCTGCTCGTCTCAGTAGTCCTCGTCGGCCACCGCCGGGAGGTCTATCGCTAAGGCAGCCAGCTCACGCCCGCATATGGGTGCCACCCATTATCAGGATAGTTGTGACCCTCCGCTGACATCCCCGGAATGCCCCGACTCCGCCAGGCGTTATCTGCCACTGACCATGTCAATACAGCAGGGGGACCAGCTCGGACCATATGAAGTCGTTGGTGTCGTCGGAGCCGGCGGGATGGGGGAGGTCTATCGGGCCCGGGACTCGCGGCTGGATCGCGAGGTTGCCGTCAAGGTCCTTACCAAGGACATTGAGGCCGATCCCGAACGACTTGCACGTTTCGAGCGCGAGGCGAGGGCCGCCTCGGCGCTCAACCACCCCAACATCTGCACGATCCACGATGTCGGGAACCACGACGGTGTGCCGTACCTTGTCATGGAGCTTCTCGACGGCGAGAGCCTCAAGGAGCGCATCGATACCGGGTCAGTTTCGCTGAAGGATATTCTGGGTATCGGGGTCGACGTGGCGGATGCCCTCGCAGAGGCACACGATGCCGGGATCGTGCACCGCGACATCAAGCCGGCCAACATCCATATAACGGGGCGCGGCCAGGCCAAAGTCCTCGACTTCGGCATCGCGAGAATCGACGATGCGCGCGATGATGGAGACTTCGATCTGGAGGCGCCCACCGCCGCCCTGCCCGATCTCACCCTGCCCGGCGCCGCCATTGGGACGGTTCGCTATATGTCGCCCGAGCAGGTCCTCGGGCAAAGAGTTGACAGCAGCACAGATGTCTTTTCCCTGGGGGTCGTGTTGTACGAGATGGCGACTGGGAGTGCGCCGTTCACCGGCAAGACCTCTGGCGAGATTTTCGACCAGATCATCCATTCGGCCCCGACCTCGCTGGTGTCGATCAACCGAAAGATCCCCAAGGATGTTGAACAGATCATCAATCGATGTCTCGAAAAGGACTCCAGCCGTCGTTGCACCGCAGCCGAGGTGCGTGATGCTCTCGGAGAAGTCCACCGTCGGGAATCGGGCGAACACCTCGCTGTGGCAACTCATCTTCGGCGCTGGTCGGGTCGACCCGCGTTCTGGCTCGCCGCGGTCGCGATCATCGCAGTCGTGGTCGCCGGCGTGTTTCTCTGGTCAGACCACCAGACCAAAGTCCGTTGGGCGCTGGAGGAAATCCTCCCCGAACTCGAGGCGCTTTCCATCGACTCTGTCGGTTCATCGCAGATCATGGCCGGAGTCGAGCTGATCCGACAGGCAGAGTCGTATCTGAAAGACGATCCCCGGTTTGGAGACGTGAGGGCGAAGTTTTTCGCATCGACCGATTACCGAAGCGAACCGCCGGGAGCGGAGGTCTGGTACAAACCGTATGCTGAGCCCAATGCATCCTGGGAGCTGCTGGGAGAGACCCCGATCGAGGATG
>CAZCEX010000474.1:0-3813 GCA_964497785.1 uncultured Thermoanaerobaculia bacterium
ATGGGCCTCCCAGTAGTCACGCTCGCTCGCGACCTCCTCGGAGGCCAGATCGGAGATCCAGTCTCGATAGGAGGTCGAGCGCGTTGGAAGCACGACATCCTCACCCGTGGAGGCCTGGAGATACGCATGCTCCAGGTCATCGATGAGGATGGTCCATGAGACGGCGTCCATGACGAGATGGTGCACAGCGAGGAACAGGAGATTCGATTCGCTCGCCGGGCGCTCGATGAGTACCGCACGGAAGAGCGGACCGAATTCGAGATCGAGATCCCGTTGGCACGCTGCGATGATGTGGTCGAGGTCGCTCGGGTCGTTGACCCTCTCGAGCGTCACCTGTGCGTCAGGATCGATGCTCTGCGTCCACGTCGAGTCGCGGAGCGTGAACCGTGCCCGAAGCATGTCGTGGTGCTCCACGCACGCCTGCAGTGCCAGTTCGAGGGCCGCTGCATCGACGCCGGCTTCGACCGCAAGGAGGTTCGATTGGTTCCACTGGCCCGGCGCCGCATGGTCCATCTCGAAGAACCAATGCTGGATGGGGCCCAGCGGAACCGGTCCCGACACCGACTGGTTCTCGGTGGTCGGCTCGCCGTCGATCGCGAGAGCGAGCTGCTCGATAGTCGGATGGCTGGTGATCTGTCCGGGCACGATGTTGACGCCGGCCTGCCGGGCCCGCGAGATCATCCGGATACTCACAATCGAATCACCGCCGAGCTCGAAGAAGTCGTCCCGCACGCCGACCATGTCCAAACCGAGCAAATCCGACCAGATCGATGCAAGGACGCGTTCGCGGTCGGTGCGGGGAGCAATGTGACCGCCGACACGCTGCGAGTAGTCCCGCGGGTCGGGGAGCGATCCCACATCGACCTTGCCGTTGGGCAGCCTGGGCAGTTCCCTGAGCGGAACCACAATGTCTGGCACCATGAACTCCGGGAGCGATGGGGAAATCGTGCGCTTGACCTCCTCCGCAACGAGGTCCTCCCGATCCGTGGCGACGTACGCGACCAGCTGGGCGCCTGAACGCCCCGGCGCTGATCGTCCGACCGCGACCGCCTCGCGGACCGCGAGGTGGGCGAGAAGCGCCGTTTCGACCGCAGCGGGTTCGATCCGGTGTCCCCGAATCTTCAACTGAGTGTCGGTTCGGCCGAGATAGTTGAGAACACCGTCGCTTCGCCAAGCCCCGAGATCTCCTGTGCGATAGATCCGCTCGTCCAGGCCGAGCACGGGTATCGAGACGAAGCGTTCCGCCGTGAGGTCGGGACGACCGTGGTAGCCGGGGACAACGCCAGATCCGGCAATGCAAATCTCGCCGGCGAAGCCCGGTGGGACCGGGTTCCCGTGTTCGTCCATGAGGTAGATGCGTGCGCCTGCGATCGGCCGACCGATCGGAAGGACGTCATCGGCCTCCGACGCGCGGTGCACCGTGCACCACACCGTCGCTTCCGTTGGTCCGTACTCGTTATGGAGCTCAGCGTCCGGCAATCGGGCGCGGTGGGCATCGAGAATCCGAGCTGGGCACGCCTCGCCGGCCACGATCGCAACACGAAGGCCCTCGAGCTGTCCACTACCGGCGTGCTCGAGGAGGACTTCGTAGAGCGAAGGAAGGCACAGGGTGTGGGTGGTGCGCTGTTCCTGCGCCAGCGTGAGCAGAGCGACGACATCCAGCTCCAGATCCGGGGCTGGCAGAACCAGAGTTCCGCCAGTGGTCAAGGTCCAGAAGATCCCGGCCACGGAGCTGTCAAAAGCGAAAGAGGACAGCAGGAGGAACCTCCCAACCCCATCTCGATAGTGGACGGTTCGCGCACGCGTCGATCGGACGAGATTCTCGTGCGTGACCATCACACCCTTCGGTCGCCCGGTCGATCCAGACGTGTGGATCACGTACGCGAGATCCGACTCCGTTGCGGGTCGGCGCGTGACCGGGTCGTCCAACGAATGGTCCGCGTCGATGATCACCGTTGTGACGTCTTCCGGGATGTCGTCCGCGAGACTCGACGAAGTCAGCACGAACTCGATTTCATCGTCGGAGAGGAGGTCGTGAACGTGAGCGGTCGGGTATGCCGGATCCAGGGGAACGTATGCGCCACCGGCTTGGAGGATGCCGAGCATGCCGGCAATCATGTCGGTCGATCGCGGCAAGTAGAGGCCGACAAGCCGGTTCGGGCCGACTCCGGCCACGGCCAAGCGGTCGGCAATCGCTTCGGATTGCGCCAGGAGATCCTGGTAGCTGGTGGAACCGTCGCGATCGACGACGGCTGCAACGTCAGGCGTCGCGATGGACACCTGGCGGATGATCTCGTGAACGGTGCCGGCATCATCGGTCGCGGCTGGGCCGACCCCGACCCTGCTCAGCCAGGCTTCGTGTTCATCACTGGTGAGCCGATGCTGCACGAGGCGGCCGTGTGGGTTCGAGACGATCGACGCAAGGACCGCCCGCACTTGCGATCCGAGGCTCTCCATCGCCGGAGCCGAGAACGCCGACGTGTCATATACGAAGGACACGCCGATGGAGTCGCCTGGTATCACGAGGACCGCGAGCGGGTAGTTGCTCTGTTCGATGTATGTCCGGTCACCGATCTCGATGTCTGCGAAACGGCTCGCTTGTTCGGCGCGTGGGTAGTTCTCGAACACGAGGATGCTATCGAAGATCGGTTGACCGCCCTCGATGTCGCTCCATCGTTGAATCGAGGCAAGGGACGATTGCTCATACTCACGAGTCTCGATCTGGGCCCGCTGGACGTCCCGCAGCCAGGTTCCCAGCTGATCGCCGGGAGGCACCTCGATCCGCTGTGGGAGGGTGTTGATGAACAGGCCGGTTGCGTGCTCGACCGCGGGCAGGGTCGAGGGCCTCCCGGCAACCGTCGTTCCGAACACCACGTCCTTGGAACGCGTCCACCGTGAGAGCACGAGGGCCCATGCACCAAGAAAGACCGTGTTCAAGGTGACGTTCAGTTCCCTCGCCGCGGCACTGAGTGCTTCCGACGCGGAGGCTCCCAGGTCGACTGAGTACGTCACGTATCCAGATGAGTTCGAATCTGGTGGCAGGCCGGGGACTTCGAGCCGATGAGGATCCGTGAATCCGGCCAATCGCTCTTTCCAAAAAGCCTCCTCGCGCTCCTCATCTCTCGACAGATATCCGGCGATGAAGTCGCGATACCGAGGAAAATCGGCTCGTTCGACGCCGTCGGCCTCCGTCGACCCGTACGTAGCGAAGAGCTCATCCAAGATGAGGTTGGCCGACCAGCCGTCCGCAATCAGATGATGGAAGCTCCAAATCCAGCTCCATTCGAACCGTCCCAGCCGCACGAGCGCCATCCGACACAGAGGTGGGCTCGCAAGGTCGAACCCGCGTTCGCGGTCGGCGTCGAGGAACTCAGCGAGCTGCGTCTCCTGCTCGTTCACCGCCATCTTGTCCAGGTCGAGTTGGCGCCATTCGGTAGCTACATCGCTTCGAACGACCTGGAGCGGATCGTCCAGGCCGTCCCAGAGAAACGCGGTTCGCAGTGTTTCGTGGCGCGCAAGGACGCCTTCCCACGCCTCCTTGAATCGTGCGACGTCAAGCTCACCAGAGATCGGCGTGATGACCTGATTGACGTAGACACCGGATGTCGGATCCGAAAGGGTGTGGTATAGCATCCCCTGCTGCGTCGCCGTCAGCGGGTAGACGTCGTCGACGTTCCGCAGCGTGGTCACTGCAGACTTCCCCCGTCAGCCGACTCGAGGATCGAGGCGAGCTTGCTCATGCCATCGCCGTCGAGTCCCGACAGAGCGAAAGACTCGGGGGTATCCGCGCCGTCTTCGATGAAGGACCGCAAC
>CAZCEX010000475.1:0-3796 GCA_964497785.1 uncultured Thermoanaerobaculia bacterium
GGAAACTGCGGCGCGAATTGACGCCCTGGATCGTGGCCTGTGCGAGAGGTCAGGGACGAAAAGCTAGATTCATGTCCCGGCACTATTTTCACGATCTCCTCGCGCGACAGTCCTTTGGCCAGCAGGCGCTTGCGCTTGTCGCGGCCGAGCGAATGGCCGGTGTGGATCAACGGGCCGCCCAGCAGATTGGTCAGGCGTACGGCCACGTAGCCGGCATCGGCATAGTGGCTGAGTTCCAGATTGTGACCGCGGATCAGGCCGTGGATGCTGATCAGAATCAAATACTGCTTCGTGTGTGCGTGTTCCACCAAGAGGATAGTGTATTGTATTTCCACGCCCGTCTCGAGTACGCCGGAGCCGTGACCCTTCCCTCAGACCTGATCTGAGTGAACTCAGATTCCTTGCATTTAATCTGTGCCTGACGTCAAGACGGGGTAGGGCGAGGAGTTACCGAAAAGGGCGCGAAGTGCGGGTTAGGTATCATCCTGGTCTTGAAGCTTTAACCGGGAAGGAAGAGTCTATGAGTCTGTATGAGATCAAAGCCTGGGTGACCGGCCATCCCGTTGTGGAGGACCTGGTGCTCCTCCTGGGCCTCCTGCTACTGTGCATGGTGGCTTACTTCATTTCGAAACACATCGTTCTCGTGGCAATCCACTTTGTCGTCAAGAGGAGCAAGACAAGGTGGGACAACTTTCTGGTAAATCACGGCTTCTTCAAGAAGCTCGCATATCTCGCTCCCGCCCTGGTGATTTACTCGTTGGCTCGGTACTTGCCTCTGTCGGCGGTCTTCTTTCAGCGCCTCGCTTCGGCCATGGTGGTGATGGTTTTCATGCTTGCGTTGGCGGCTTTTTTGAACGCCCTCAACGATATGTACAACACTCTTCCAGTGTCTGCCGGACGCTCGATCAAAGCCTATCTGCAGGTGTTGGGGATCGTCGTTTACGTGCTTGGAGTCATCGGGATCGTAGCGATCCTCTTTGACAAATCTCCATGGGTCTTCCTCTCCGGTATCGGCGCGATGACGGCAGTTCTGATGTTGATTTTCAAAGATACGATCCTCTCCCTCGTGGCGAGCCTGCAGATCGGCTCATACAACATGGTGCAAATCGGCGACTGGATCGAGATGAAAAAGCATGGGGCGGATGGGGATGTCATCGATATCTCCCTCCATACGGTGAAGATCCAGAACTTCGACAAGACCATTGTCACGATCCCAACACATGCGTTGGTTGCCGAGTCGGTGCGCAACTGGCGTGGCATGAGCGAGTCCGGGGGCCGGCGCATCAAGCGCTCCGTGAATATCGATATGACCAGCATTCGTTTCTGCGATCAGGAGATGATTCGGCGTTTTGGGAAAATCCGGGTGCTGAAGGAGTACCTCAAAACCACAGAATCGGAGCTGAAGGCCTACAACGAAGAGCATGGCATCGATGATTCGGTTCTTGTGAACGGCCGTAGGATGACCAATATCGGCACCTTTCGCGCCTATGTGAAGGCCTACCTCAAGAATCACCCAAGGGTGGACGAATCAATGACCTTCTTGATTCGCCAGCTCCAGCCAGGCGCCGAAGGGCTGCCGATCGAAATCTACATCTTCGCCGCCACCACCAACTGGGTCGAGTACGAGGCGATCCAGTCCGATATCTTCGACCACATCCTTGCGGTTGTTCCTGAATTCGGGCTTCGGGTCTATCAGAGACCCACGGGGCAAGATTTTAGAGAGCTAGGAGGGTGTAGTGCATAGAATTGGCGAGCACTAAACTTTCAATTGGACGGGTGTCGGGAGTTGAATCTCCGCCCGCAGGAGAAGTCTGGTGAATATCCTCAGGTTGAAACCATGTCCTTTCGAGCCTGAGCATGTAGGCCGAGAGGACTTCAGGCGCTCGGCAACCCGTCCCCTCCTTCCAGAACCTCGAAACCGTGGGGGTTTCCGAGCAGCTTGGGGGCCAGCCGTTCAGGTGAGGAGTAGTCGATCGGCTTGCACGGTGCCTGAGGCAGGTGCAGCGACCATTCGAGAAGGGTGGAGTTGGGAGGTATGTTACACGTGACACCCTGCCACGTTGTGAGGTTGTGATCAGTGCAGCTGCCCTACCAGCGCCACGTCCACCGCAGCTTGACGACAAGGCTGTCATCGACGGGGTGCAGCGACCAATCACCTCGGGTCCCGATTGGGCGCCTCCATCCGTGATTCCACACAACGAAGATGTCTCTGCCGGGCCGGATGGTCCAGCGGAGCCGGTTGTTCATGCCGATATCGCCAGAGGCGGATTCGTACTGGGTATAGCTCGACAAGATCAGGTCCGGGGTGAAGGCCAAAATCAGCTTGAATTGCCAGAGGCGCTGGATGAAATCCCCTTCGGGCAGGTGGCCGAAGTTGTTCTCGGCAGTGAGGCCCGTTTGCAGGCGACCGCTCGGCGTGGTCCAGGTGGCCAGGATTTCGACCTGCTGCAGATCCCCGGTGTAGAAGTCCCCGAACCACACCTCGGCCCCTAGGCGCCAAGGGCGGTGGCGGGAGGTTTGCGCCTCGACGCGGTAACGGGTGAACTGATACTTGCCCTGGGGAATGACGACGCCGTCCGCCACCTCGAATGGCTCGGAGAGGTTTTCGAACTTGGGAACCACGTTGCCTTCGATGTGTTCGCCGGTCTCCAGCTGCACGTTGAACGGTGCCGTGAAGATCTCCCAGGATTCGACATTTCCGTTGAGGTCTGTGACGTATGTATTGTAAAGCTCGAAATAGAACTTTCGGGCCCAGCCGAAGGCGCCGTCTTTCGCCGGTCGCGGCATGTAGGAGCCGCCTCCTCTGTACCATCGGGTGCCGGGACGAGGCAAAAAACCGAGTGCCGGATCGAGGGACTCGCCGTACTCGTTGAAGATCAGGAAGACATCCCAGAGGTCGTTGGGATAGTCGGCCTTGACGCCCCAGCCGTTCCGGGAACCGTCTGGCTCTTCGCCTCGGCTGGTGGCTGCCCAGCCGCCGACGGTGAAGTTCTTGTCGCCCAGGAAAGTGGAGGTCCGCCACACGGCGTCGAGGCCGATGAGTGTATTGTCACGCAGTCCAGCGGGATCGCCGTCGGTGACGATGGTTCCAACCGTGAGGTGGTCGTCGACGTCATAAGTCAACCGGCCGGCGAACAGATTGGTCCGTGCCGTTTCCTGTGTCCCGTCCATGTAGGTGTCGACCAGCCCGATGCTCCACTTGCCCGTCCGTCCGAGGAGCTTCACCCCGGCCAGGATGGGAACCTGCTCCCCGTCATTCAGTCCGATGCGGCGAGAGAAAAAAGGGATGAAATGTTGACCGGTGCCGATGCCGAACTCGAAGAGGTCGGACCCTTCCAGGAAAAACGAGCGTTTTTCGGGAAAGAAGAGGGCGAAACGCGTAAGGTTGATCTGCCTGGTATCGACCTCGGTCTCTGCGAAGTCGGTATTGATCGTCAGATAGCCGGTCAGGTCCCGAGTCATGTTCCAGGTAAGGTCTCCGCCGGCGTCGGCATCAAGAGTTGTTTCGTCGGTTTGGAGGTCGGACTCCAACCGTACGAGGCCGAACGGGCTCAGGCTGAGGCCGCGCCCTTGGCGCAGTTCCCCAACCCCGGTCAAGAGGCCTGCCCGTTGCAGATCCGTCAGACGGGAGTCCAATGTGGGGTCGGCGAATCGAAGTGTCGTCCTATCTCGAGCGATGAACCGTTCCGCATTAAAGCCCCAGCTGTCGAGACCCCAGGAATAGCGGAGGGTCTGGGCCGGTATTCGCATCTCCACGGTCCACCCGGACTCGGTGCGTTGGGTTCTGGCGTCCCAG
>CAZCEX010000476.1:0-3787 GCA_964497785.1 uncultured Thermoanaerobaculia bacterium
TTGTTCACATAAAAGTTGCTGTCCGGAACAAGCGTCCAGTTGCCGCTCAATCCGTCGGCCGGCCCCGCCGGGTCAGCCGAGATCAATGCGTTGTCCGGATAGCCTGTAAACGTATCCTCGATGATTGGTCCCGCCTGTACAGAGGCAGCCAGCGATAACAGACACAGAACCATCACGCCCGCCGCGATTCCGTTAAATCTCATTCGATTGCCGTCCGACGTTCTTTCAATAGTGCCGTCAATCGTGCCATTGGTGCCCTCCAGGGTCCTGGTTGTGGTTGTGATCGGTGCCGACCGGGTTGATGATTCGCGTTCCGCCGTGGAGACCTTCCGGCGGACAATCCGGCGGTGCGGCACGATCACCCGATCTAACGCACGATCGGTGCCAACTATTCCTGATTCTGACAAGTGTTTTTGGAATAGTGATTTGGCTGCAGAAAACCGCGATGGGCCGCCTGAGTATCCAACCTTGGGGAGTCAAAGAGCCACGCAGGTTGTGGCAATCCGACCCACTCGGTCGGCCACAGGTACGCTGCTCCCTTCGGTGAACAAAATGGCGCCGGCTATTTGTGAAATAGTCCCGGGTGCATGAACCTGGCCTTCCGCTCCTGACCTCTCGCACAGGCCGCGATCCAGGGCTTCAATTCGCGCTGCCGTCCCGCTGCTTGACGTCCCGGATGATCTCAATGAACGCGCTCGCCTCATCAGGGTCAGCGAAGACCCCCTCGCCGCTCGATATACGGTTGTACACATCGTACAACCCACCTTCGACAACAACCCTCGCCCTGCGCGCCATCTGCCGATCTCCCCAGGGACAGCCTACGACAATTTCCGAACTTCCTAAAGCCTGGCACCGCAATGAGTTGTGAAGTTGTGATCAGTGGTACCCATCGCTCTACAACGCAGATACCAGGGACTTCTCCAGGGCCGTATGAGTGGTGGTACGCTCCCCACGTGCTGAACCGCCGCATACCCGTCCGCGGAAAACTGGAGACCTCATGGGCATGATCGCAACACTGGAGCGCCTGTTTATCGGTTTTGTCGTGCTATTCGGTGGGATGGGCCTCACCGAAGCCGCGATGGCCGGACAGCCGGTCGATGACGAGGTGAAGCTCGTCTACGCGAGGCGTTTCGTGCTGGAACATCCCTACACCCTTCAGATGAGAAACGATCAGCCTCTCGTCGCGAAGGGCTGGTTGATCGTCGTTCAGGCCAACCCGGAGTTGACGGTGCCTCGCCAGTCACTCGGGCCGTTGCTCTTCGTCGACGAGTGGCCGGTCGAAACGATGAATACGGGCCGTGGTACGGGAATGGTAGTCGCCATAGTTCCTGCGCCGGTCGATCTCGGTAACGTCCCGATCTTTTACGCCGTGCCCGAAATGCTGCCGGAGTCGATGGCTCCCGCCGATGCCCGGCCCCTGGCGGCGGCGGCACCCAGCGAACCGCCGGGCCGCGGTGTTTTGAGGGCAGCTCTGGAGGCCGGTGGAACAACGGCCCTCCTTGCTGACCGCTACCAGCTCAGCCTGGCAGCCGCAGACCTGATCGAACGTTTCGCAGCCACCGAGAGCGACGCGGTCGATGCCCTGCGCGCAGAATTATTGCCCCCGGGCGGCCCGGATACCATCGGAACGGGAAAGGACGATTCGTCACCTCATCGCAAATACCTCCGTGTCCCGCCGCGACCCACAGAGGACTCTGAGAGGGCGTCAATCGACGGCCTGGTCCTCACGGAGTTGGCCGGGAACAGCCTCGCCGAATTTCCCTTTTTCGAGTACGTACGCGCCTTCAACGCCGGTTTTCCGGTGCAGGTGGCAATCGACCCCGGCCGTTTCCCTATCAGCGGGCAGATGGCCGAGATCTACCTGGTGCAATCCAAGACCCCTGATGAATGGGCGGCCGACCCTTCGCTGCTCGACGTGAGCAGCGGTGGCGCGGAGACGGTGACGTTCGTGGCCGGCACCATTCAGAGCAATACCTTCACGGTGGACACCGGAACCTTGAGCGCCGACGCGGGGACCGGACTTGGAGTGGCATACGACCTCGTGGTGGACCTCGACAGGGACGGGCAGCTCGGGCCCGGAGATCTGATCGACGGCTATGGACACGAAGCCGGCCTGTACGCGATCCATGACTTCACCCTGCCCGGGCCACTGGCGGTCACTGAAATCACCTACAGCGGTGGTTCTTATCTGGGACAGAACACCTTCTACGCCACCGATATCGACTCTTTGGGGCAACTTCCACTGGTCGTCGTCAGCCATGGCAATGGGCACAACTACCTGTGGTACGACCACATCGGGCTGCACCTTGCCTCGTACGGCTACATCGTAATGAGCCACCAGAACAACACGCAGCCGGGGATCGAGGCGGCTTCGACCACCACCCTGACCAATACCGATTACTTCCTGGGTCATCTGGAAACCATCGCCGGCGGCGCCTTTCAGGGGCACGTCGACGACAGCAACATCGTTTGGATCGGTCACAGCCGAGGGGGAGAAGGGATCGTTCGCGCCTACAAACGGATCTACGACAGCGCCTGGACTCCCACGGAATACAGCATTGAGGACCTCACACTGCTGTCGAGTATTGCGCCCACCAACTACCTGGGCGCCAACGTTTCGAATCCCCACGGGGTGCCGTACCACGTCTGGTTCGGCGGTGCTGATGCCGATGTTCTTGGATGCCCAATCTATGACCACCGGCTGTCCCTTGCCCTTCATGACCGGGCGACAGGCTCTCGCCAGTCGATCTCGCTGCACGGTGTAGGGCATGGGGATTTCCATAACAGTGGCGGCTCCTCGGTGGCCACCGGGCCATGTCTTCTGGGACGCGCCACGACCCACACGCTGATGCGGGGATACCTCCTGCCGCTGGTCAAGTACTACACAGAGGGCAATTACCCTGCAGAGGATTTTCTGTGGCGGCAATGGGAGCGGCTGCGACCTCTCGGGGCCCCGACCTCGAGCTGCGTCGTGGTTGACCTGAATTACCGGCCCGGGCACGAGGCCGGCAAACTCGTGATCGACGATTTTCAGAGTGGGTCATCAGCCACAGAATCGAGCTCCGGAGGCGCCGTTAGCTTCACCGTCAGCGAACTTACCGAAGACCTACTGGACGACGCCAATACCTCCTTCACCTACAGCGCATCCGAACCCATGAACGGCATGACGGTAGGGACCCAAGACGACCTTTCCCGAGGCATCGTTTTCACCGTCGACGGCGGTACCCCGCAAACCCTCGATTTCGAGCTGGTCCCGGGTTCTCGAGACCTCACAAAATGGACCTTTATCTCGCTCCGAGCGGCCCAGGCGACGCGCCACCCTCTGACCGTAGCCGAGCTGGGAGACGCAACGTTCACCGTGAGCCTGGTGGATGGGAATCTGGTAGAAAGCTCGATCAACATCGGCGCCTACGGCGGGGGTCTCGAGGAGCCCTACCAGCGCACCGGCTGCGGCACTGGAACGGGTTGGGCCAACGAGTTCGAGACCATCCGGCTGCGCCTCACCGACTTTCTCAATAACGGCAGCAACCTTGATTTGAGTGATGTGCGAAATGTGATCCTTCGCTTCGGCCCGGGCTACGGCAGCACCAGCGGGCGCTTCGGGCTGGATCAGCTCGAACTGATTGTCCCGGTGAGCGCCGTCTTCGCCGACGGGTTCGAGACCGGGAACACCTCGGCCTGGGAGTCTGTATCCCCGTAGAACCTTCGGCCGCGGTTTTCTTTCCAACCATCCGCCTAACCCGCATCAAGGGTATCCCCACAAATCAGGGCGACACCAACCGCAGCG
>CAZCEX010000477.1:0-3776 GCA_964497785.1 uncultured Thermoanaerobaculia bacterium
GTCGTCGTTGGTGCTTGGGTGGTATACCACTGGTCCCAGCGTACGCGGCTGACGCGGTCCGAGATCGACGGCGCCTGAAACTTGTTGCGTTTGGCCAACGTGGGGTCACCATCCAGGGCAATCATGAGGTCGGCATACGCGAGACGCAGGTTCTCCACCTCCGTCAGAAGGGCCGGATCGGCCTGGGGGGTGTTGAGGATCGTTTTGTTCACCAGGGCGAGACGCTCATCCAGACGCTCGGCCACCTCGAGTGCGCCGCGTACTGCGCGGTAAAGGCGCCGGGTCTTGTCCTGGAAGGCACGCACTGCCTCGCGGTCTTCGGGAGTGAAGGTGGCGAGGTCCAGGGGAACGATCTGGAACTCCACCGGTCCAGCGAGCTTAGTGAGTGCGCCGGCCTCTTTCTTGGCCATGGTCACCGAGTAGGTTCCGGGCAGAGCCAGGGGGCCGGCGTCGGGTGTGTCGTAACGTCCCGGCTCTTCTTCCTCCAGCTCCGTGGGGCTGGCCGACGGGCTGCGCAGGTTCCAGCTGACGCGGTGAATGCCCTTCTCACGGGAGCCTGTGACCCGGTGGACCACCTCGCCCGAGGCATCGCGGATAGTGAAGACGATTTCGGGCTCGGCTTCACGTTCTTCGAGTTGAAGATCGTCGTAGGTCGGGATAACGGGTTTGCCGTCGTCCTCGCGTAGTTTCTTCTCGGCCTCGTGGCGCAGCTCCTCGCGAGTCTTGAATCCTTCCTTGAGGTAATAGGTGAATGTCGCCCCGTATTCGGGGTTTTCGGCGGTGAAAAAGCCGTGGCCGCGTACGCCTTGGCGTGAGCGTTTTTCGATAAAAAGCGGCGCGTCTTTGACCGGGAAGAGCATGGCGTCGGCGCCGAGTGCGTCCTCGCTGACCTGGCGCAGGGCTGTGTAGTCGTCGAGAACGTAGAACCCGCGCCCGAAGGTGCCCAGTGCGAGGTCGTTCTCGCGCCGTTGAATGTCCAGGTCGCGCACTGCGATGGTCGGCAGGCCGCCTTTCAGGCGCACCCACTGCTTGCCCTCGTCCACTGTGAAGTAGAGGCCGAGCTCGGTGCCCGCGAAGAGCAGCTCGGGCTTCACATGGTCCTGCATCAGGGACCATACAGTCTGATTTTCGGGAAGATCTCCAGCGATGGATGTCCAGCTGCGGCCGCGGTCTCGACTGACGAGCACGTACGGCTTGAAATCGGCGTTTTTGTGGTTGTCAAAAGCTGCGTAGACCGTATCGTCGTCATGCAACGAAGCCTCGAGGCGGCTTACGTAGGTCATGTCAGGCACGTCAAGGAACGTTTCGTAACGCTGCCAGTTGGCGCCGCCGTCTTCACTCACCTGGATCAGACCGTCGTCGGTGCCGGCGTAGATGAGGCCCTCCACGAGCGGCGACTCGGTCAGGGAAACGATGTTGCCGAAGTCCGAAGTGGACCTGTTCTTGGATACGGCATCGATGCTCCACAGGGTTCCCATCACCTCGAGCTGGTCACGGTCCAGTTGGCGGCTGAGATCGGGGCTGACGGCGCGCCACGAGTTGCCGCGATCGTCTGAGCGGAAGACCCTTTGGCAAGCGTAGTAGAGGCGGGTGTGGGAGTGGGGGCTGATGAAGAGGGGAGTATCCCAGTTCCAGCGGTGGGCATCTTCGCCGGGCTCCTCTTGAGGTTGAATGTCGATCGTTTCACCGCTCGCCCGATCGTGGCGCACGAGGCCGCCGTACTGCCACTCCGAGTACACGGTATTGGGATCGAGTGGGTCCACTACCGTCTCGTACCCGTCGCCGCCGACGGTGATGAACCAGTCTTCGGTGGCGATGCCCGATTTCGCCAGGGTGCGGGTGGGGCCGCCGATGGAGGCGTTGTCCTGGGTTCCGCCGTAGATGTAATAGAAGGGCTTGGAGTTGTCGACCGAAACCCGGTAGAACTGGGTGATGGGCAGGTTGTCCTTGTAAAGCCAGGTCGCGGCGCGGTCGAAGCTCTCATAGACGCCGCCGTCGCAGCCGGCGAGCAGGTACTCGGGGTCGTCGGGGTCGATCCACAGAGCGTGGTTGTCGACGTGCTTGAACTCTTCGCCCGCCTTGACGAGCGTTTCGCCCCCGTCGGTGCTGACGTGCATCCAGGTATCCATGGAGTAGAAGCGTTGTGAATCGACCGGGTCGCAGATTAGCTCGTTGTAGTACTGGGGGCTGACCGAAGCATAGTCGGATCGTTTCTCCCAGGTCTCACCACGGTCTGTTGAGCGGAAGATCCCACTCTCGTCGAGGGCTGCCTCGACAATGGCATAGAGGGTGTTGGGTGCGCTCGGTGCGATGCACATCCCGATGCGGCCCTTGTCGATCTCGGGAAGGCCCTTGTTGATCTCTCTCCAGGTGGCGCCGCCGTCGGTCGACTTGTAGATGCCTGACTCCGGGCCACCGTTGATCAGGGTCCAGACGCGCCGGCGGCGCTGGTAGGCCGAGGCGTAGATGGTGTCGGGGTTTTCGGGATCGAGGAAGACCTCGTTGACACCGGTGTCGTCCGAAATGTGGAGGATGCGTTCCCATGTTTCGCCGCCGTCGGTGGTCTTGTAAAGGCCCCGATCGCCACCCGACCTCCACAGGGGACCCTGGGCCGCGACGTAGACGACGTCGCTGTTCTCGGGATGAATGGCGATCATGCCGATGTGCTCGGATTCTCCGAGCCCCATATTTTTCCAGTTGGCGCCGCCGTCCAGGCTTTTGTAGACGCCGTCGCCGTATGACACGGAGCGCTGACTGTTGTTCTCACCGGTGCCTACCCACACCACGTCGGGGTTGGAAGGGTCGAGTTCGATGCAGCCGATGGAGTAGGAGCCCTCGCTGTCGAAGACGGGAGTCCAGGTCGTGCCGGCGTTGATGGTCTTCCACACACCCCCCGAAGCTACTGCAACGAAGAAGTGGTTGCGCCGGTCTGGGTTGACAGCGAAGTCGGTGATTCGGCCCGAGTTGATGGTGGGGCCGAGATTTCGCAGCTCGAGGCCGGCAAATGTGGAAGCCGACATCAGGCGGTCGTCCTCCTGCTCCTTGTCGGTGGTCGCATCTGCGGCTACGAAAGAAGCAAGGCTGATGATGATGGCTGCAATAACGAGTGGATTGTGCTTCATGGGGTCACCTCCGGTGAGTACTGATGCAAGGTTCATGCTCGAGATTTCGACGGGTTGGTTCTCCCGTCAGGCACTCAGTTTATGGACTGTAACACGCCGAAACCACGACGTGGTTGCCCATTGGTGCACACGATCGCACACTGGTGCACAGGATTGTGCACGAGAAGCCCGCGAAGGGTGCACCGATGCCCACGTCTTCAGGCACAGCCACCTGGCACCGATCGTGCGTTGGACTACAACAATCGGGGAAAGCCCGCAGCCTATTTTCAACCCCGTGCCCCGATGATCAGGAGGATCCGATGATGTACGCGAATTTTCCCTTCGTTCGCGGCCCCGCATTTCTGCCGATGGCCATTTTCTGTGTTGCTGGTTTGATGTGCCTTGCACCGGCCGTGGTGCATTCGGCCGATGTGGCATTCGTGGAGAACGTCGGCCAGTTTGATCCCGAGGTCCGGTTCCAGGCCCGTGTCGGTGACCTCACCCTCTTTGCGGCCCATGACCATCTGTGGTTGACCTGGATGGTTGGTGACCCTCCTCTCGACCCGCGGGTCGAGGCCCCCGGACTCTCAGTTATTCGAACCGTCAACCTCAGACTCTCGTTTGCCGGCTGTGAGGCGAACCCGTCAGTCGACGGGGAGGGTTCGGTTCCGACGA
>CAZCEX010000478.1:0-3773 GCA_964497785.1 uncultured Thermoanaerobaculia bacterium
GCCAATCGGGAGCGTCAGCAGCCTGGCTCCACTTCGGGACAAGCAGGCACAAAAAACACGTTGCGATACACAGAAAACTTTTCATGACAGATATTCCTTTCGTTGATAGGCCGTTTATCGTCAAGGTTGAACGGGCAGCGTGTCGCGCACGATCCGCCGCACAAGCTCAGCCTGTGCGGAGGGAGAGTCGGGAATCACGTAGAGTGCCGACTCCTGGCCGGGCTCTTCGATCCGGTAGGCAGTCGCCTCGACACGGGCGCGCTGGAATGCAGGAGTGGCCAGGATCGGCCACACCAGGACCCAACCCCACTTCTGTTTGCACATGGCTTCCTGGGGCAAGAACCTTGGCTTATCTGGGAACCAGCGCAGGTTGCCGACTGCGTTGCCTCCGAGCCCCTTTGTCTGCTTGATCAACACCCAAATCGCACCCTCGGCAACACGAGTGCATTCCTTCCACACCGGCCCCCCTTCGTTTGCTCTGACCGTTCCAATGGCCACACCTTCGATCGCGGTCGAGTGCACGGGGAGTTCGCCGCTCGTCACCGGGTAAGAAAGGTAGGCCCGCTGAAAGTGGCAACCGCTCAGCAGCGCAGCGGTGGCCATGCAGATAGTGAGACACCGCCTCGTGCTCTGCGAAAGTCGGTGAGCTGGGGCCAGTCCGTTTTCGTTACTCTTGCTTCGTGCCATGGTGACCTCCTCGGGGCGCCCACATCGTTCTGGACGCCTGCTGTGGTAAACAAAGGCAATAGCCGTGCCAAACACTCGCCGGATTGCCAACTCACATTTGACATGATTGTAAATATTTTATTTGTAAGAGTTTAAGTAAACATAAAATGCCACTGTCTGCCGCCCACCAGGGGTTCCACCGAGCGAACGACCGGCTGCAATCACGCACAGTGTTCGCGAAAACCGACCATCATCGATGGCTTAGGGCTCAGCCTCTTGCAAAATTCGCCAGCATTCCCTGCTGATACGAGATCCAGAGCCGCGGACAGGGGTAAACCCTGTCCCTACAATAATAAACGTAGTGCCGGGGTTTACCCGGCCGCGACCCCAGGTATTTTGCAAGAGGCTCGGCTCTCAGTTACACCGAGCAGACGAAGAGGCGTCTCAATACCGCAGGGTCTGCGACGGCAGTTCGCCGAACATCCTTCGATAGTCGGCGGCGAACTGTCCCAGGTGCCAAAAACCCCATTTGTTGGCGACATCGGAAATCAACGTACTGCCGGTTGCGGATCGCAACTCCCGGCGAACGCCGTGCAGGCGTTGGGCATGCAGGTATGCCTTGGGCGAGACGCCGAATCGAGTTCGCGGTTTGACGGAAAAACCAGCAGCTGATTGCTGCCGACCACGTTGCCACGCCAACAGAGGTCGATATCTGTGCCCATAGCGATGGCAAATGTTCGGAAGCCTTCCGGGGCCGACCCGGCCTGGTGAAGCACTCCCGCAAGCCGAATTCGAGCGAGCATGATCTCTGCTGCCCCTGCTTGCACCATGGCTCCGCGAAAACCGCCGCGATTGAGCTGACGAAAATCCAGGCCCCAGGCGCGTGCGACCTCACCAAGTTCGTCGAAATCAAGCCGGATAACGAAGCTTGAGGCACCCATATTGGGACCACTGTGGCCGGTTTTTGATGCTGCTGGCAAGTTGATTGAGATGGAATATCGACGAGCAATTTTTCATTGCATCCAGGGAGGCCTGGTTTTGGTCGCCGCTGCACTCGCAGTGGATGACTCAAAACAACGGGTCCCCCAACCAAGGAGAAAGACAGATGCTACGAAGAACCCTCACAACTCTGGCACTCCTCACGGCGCTTTCGGTTGCGCCGCTGATGGCTGCCGACATCATTCACGATGCCGAGTACTACGTGCTCGAAGCCCAGTACGGAGAGAAATGGGCCCAACAGGACAAGGAGATTCAGGCAAAGCTCGATGCTCTTCGGGAAAAACACGGTACGCCGCCGAACATCATCCACATCATGTGGGACGATACCGCGGTGGGCGAGATTGGCGTCCCACAGATCCAGAAAACCCGTGGCTGGGAAACGCCGAACATGAACAAGTTCTCAGCAGAGGGTATCTACTTTGCCCGCATGTACACCGAACCTTCCTGCACTCCAAGCCGAGCTGCAGTGATGACGGGCCGTCATGCCATCCGGAACGGCATGTACAACGTCGGCTTTCCCTATGAATACGGTGGCCTGGCTGCAGAAGAAGTGACCATGGCCGAGGTCCTGAGTCAGGCCGGGTACGCAACCGCATTCTACGGCAAGTCCCACCTCGGCGACATCGAAGCGAGTTACTTGACCAACCAGGGCTTCGACGAAGCACTGTGGACGCCGTACAACCAGGTACCGAGTATGTACACACCAGAACTCGAGGCGGCGGGCGCCATCCGCCCCGGTAGCCTCCACACCGAAATCCTGCCGGACGATCCTTACGACATCGACAAGGGATGGCGGCCTAAGGGCTACGTTTGGGCGCTCGAGGGCGTCAAGGGCGGACCGGTTCGTGAGTACGGCACGCCTCCAAATTTGGCGGATTACATATCGATTGACGGCGAAGGCGAAAAACGCATGTCGGCCTTCATGAAACGAAACGTCGAAGCCAAGAAACCGTTTTATGTCGCCTACTGGCCGCAGATTACGCCGTTTACCGGATTCCCCGAGAAGATCACCGTTTCGGCTGGAATGCTGCAGGAGGGGCTCGCTCGGTTTGACATCTACGTCGGCAAGCTGATGCAAGAATTGAAGGACCTCGGTATTGAAGAAAACACCCTGGTCATCCTGATGGCCGACAACGGTCCCATGACCCACAACGGTCCTCCCGGAATGGTCGAAACCCTTCACCGCGGCGGCAAGGGCGATTTCCTCGAGGGTGGCGTTCGGGTGACTGCTCACGCGCGCTGGCCCGGGGTCATCGAAAAGGGTCAGATCGTCGGCGACATCATTCACGAGACCGACCTTTTCACCACATTCGCCAACCTCGCCGGCGCCACGCAGTACATCCCGACCGACAGAATCATCGACGGCATCGACCAGACGGCGGTATTCCTGGAGGGTGACACCCAAAGCCGGCGTGACTACGTATTTATCTACACCGGTGATCAGCTCGCAGCGACCGTCAAAGGCCGTTACAAGCGTGACTGGCGTAACGCGACCCCAGGGCTCAGCGGCGCGGAGTTCTACGACCTCTACAACGATCCCCGTGAAGTGTTTCCGCTCATGCTTCCTTTGTTTACCACCAAGCCCATGTTCAGCATCATGAAGACCCGCCACCTGATGTTCAAGGCGGCCTATCCGGACAAGGGTCAGGGGCGCGACTTCCCATTCAAGAACATCGAAAACGCCCGCCCGGAAACCATCAAGGCATCCCAGCCGCGCATCGATCCTTCGAAGGTCCCGTTCGACCCCCGCGAGGCCATCATGCAGGTGCCCGAGTGGGACAACCTCGACGCCGGGTGGGGTGCGGGCAGATAATCCTGAACAACTGATTGACCGTGTCAGAACGGGCCCGCCGGCGGCGGGCCCGTATTGATTTTCCCCATACAATGAATAGGGTCACGCCGAGCACCAGCCATACCGGAACAGAATCCGAGGTCAAGAATAGGCCTGCCGCCGTCGATGTTCTCCCGAGACAGGAGGCCGAATGTCATTACAGGCACGACTGGACCAAATCAGGGGAGGATTCGAAAAAGAGGCGCCGGCCGAAGTACTGGCGGTCATGCACCGCTTCTCGGTTTTCCTTTTCAGCAGTTTTGTCCTGCTCGCTTAT
>CAZCEX010000479.1:0-3760 GCA_964497785.1 uncultured Thermoanaerobaculia bacterium
TCAGCGGGATCGACGAGGTCGGGCGCCGCTTCGAGGCCGTTGAGCTCTTGTCCCGTAGCTGCCTGGAGACTGCCGAGGTCGGCGTACTGCGTTCCTTCCCACTTAACGAAGCGCGCCGGGTCGGTCGTGGAAAATGCATTCCAGTCGAGGTCGAGAATCCCCGGGTTGATCTTGTTCAGCACGTAACGAGTGCCGGCGAAGATGTTGTTGCGCATGACGATGAAGGTGCTGTAGCCCGGGTCAAGCAGAGCCAGGGCTTCTGTCGCTGGCGCCTCGGTGAGAATCGTATTGTGGTAGAGGTACAACGGCCCGATCGGGGTCGAGTAGCCGCTGTTGATCTTGAGCGCACTGGCGGTGTATCCGTCAATCTGGCTGGTGCGCGTATTGCCGTGGTTGTAAACGATGTTGCGCACGATGAAGGTTGGGCCTGGTGCGGCCGGCGCAACCGCAAACGCCATGTGAACATCCTCGATCGTATTGCCCCACAGACGTACGTTGGCACAGTACCCCTCGGGCTCGAGGGCGTCATCGGTGTGGCGGCTGAATGTGTTTTCGTAGACATCCGTCTCGGTGGTCACAGCCCCGCCCTGTGGTGGTGAGCCTCCGCACGGTCCGATGCCGTTGAAGGTGCCGGAGAAGTCGTTGCGACGGATGACCGTGCCGCGGCCGACGTCGTCGGTCAACGCCACACCGTTGTTCTCCGCGCTCGATCCTTTCGTATAGGGCCACGGCCAGTCGAAGATCGAGCTGTCCGTAAATGTGTTGTGCTCGACGAGATTTCGCTTGCCTCCCTTGATCCAGACGCCGGCCGACCCGATGTCGTGGACCACGCACGAGCGCACGGCACAATCCGAGCTGTAGCGAACGTAGACACCCTTGCCGTAGTCACCGGCGCCGTAGTGCCGGATCTCGAGGTTTTCGACCCGAACATGGTCGATGCCGTCCAGGTAGAAACCGTTCTCGAGGCGGGCAACGTGCATCGTATGAGCCGCAGGAGAGCTGCCGTCGGCGAGCTTGACGTAGAGCGTGGACCCGTCGAAGAAGAAGCCGCCGGGAGTGCCTGCACCGAGCCCCTCCAGGTCTGAAAGCCCGTCGTAGCGGAACAACCGATTCTGGTCGGTGACGACGTGCCCGGTCGAAAAGCCGAGCGCCACGGACCACACGCCGTTGGCCCGGGGCGACCACGAAACGCCGCCGGCAATGGCTTCGTCGGCGCCGTCGAGCACAGCGGCGTCACCACTGCCACGAAAGACGATCGGTTGCGCGGCGCTGCCCGAGGTGCTGACCGAGACCTGCTCTCGGTAGACGCCGTCGGCGATGAGCACAAGGTCTCCGGGTTGGGCGCGGTCGGCCGATTCTTGGATCGTCAGCAGGGGGTGCGAGGGGTCGGTCCCGGAGTTGTCGTCGTCGCCGTCGGGGGCGACGTACAAGGTGCGCAAGGTAGGCTCGACAAGGCTATCGGAGCGAGTCGAGAAGGTTGCGGTCGCGGTCGGCGCTCCGGTCACGCCGTCGGGATCGGCAACCGTCACTCGAAATGTGTAGGAGAGTCCCGGGCTGAGCCACCACAGGCTACCCGCAAAGTGGCTGCCGTCGATGCGGTCGAGCCGATGGCCGGGTCGGAAGGTCGGTTCGGCCGTTGCACGCCACTCGAGAGTGGCTGTAGCGTCACCATCGCTGTCACCCGAGACCGTTGCAACCACACCGCCGGCGTGGTAGTTGCCGTATCCCTCGACGCCGACCAGCGTGGTGGTGATCTGGCCGCCGGCGACCGACGGCAGGGTCACAGCCAATGCCGCGAAGAGCAATCCGTTGTATCTCATGACCCGATTCTCGCCTTTGTTCTGCCGCAAGGTCAATGACCGATGTCACGATGCGTTGTTCCGCTCTACCGATGCCTCTTCTGCCCCAGTTTCGAGTCGGGCGACATCGTTGTGGCAGCCACACTGCTCCTCCTGCTATCTTAAAGGTGGCTAAAATCCATATTCCGGGATACTGGAACCAGGCCCAGTGATGAGCAATCGACTCGCAAAGTACCTCTTCGTCTACGACGAACAGACCGGCGGTTTTCCGGAGCGCTGGCTGATCGTTCGCGGCGGGGCCCCCTCCGACATCAGCGAAGCGGCCGAGCTCACAGGCACGCTGAACGAAGCCCACCTCGACGACATGACCGAGCAGCTGAGGTGGACGTACCCAAAACCTCGTTACGACGTATCGACTGCCTCGGCTAACAGCTGGGGGGCGATTCGCAACAACTATCGTGGTCTTCGGGATCACCACGAGATTCCAGGCATCGACGGCTCCCAGACGGCGCCTCCGGCGAAACACCCGAGAAGCCGACGCCGTGATCGAATGCCAAGCCGCCGGGACTCGGCATCTGCAGACAGATCCACCACTTCGGGCTTCCGCGACCGGTGGATCAAGCTCCTGCTGGCGCTCTACCTGCTGTCCGCGTTGATCGGGGCCACGATCCTCGTGCGCGCCTTTGCCGCACTGCCGGCGGAGACCCCCCGATTGGAGCTGGGCGACGATCAAGATGTGCGGGCCGGGGCACGGCGTCTGCGCGATTGGGTGTTTGCCGAGGTTCCGGTCGCGGCCGATTGGCTGGCGCCCATGGGCCTCTTCAACTTCGAGGACGACCTCCGAAGCGTTTTGACACCCAACGACTGGGAGCGCGACAACACCTCCCTCACCGAGCGGGTCGAGCGGCTCAACCTCAGCATCAAAAGCATCCGGGAGGACTACCTCAACGCCGCCTCGCTGTTGGGGGTCATCTTCTTTGGCGGCTTTTTTGCCGCTTGCATCACCTTCGCCAAACCCAACCTGGGCACAGCCTTCGCCATCTGCCTGTTCCCCCTCTTTACGACCCCGATTGCAACGGAGCCGCTCATCGGCGTCGACAACATGCCCCTCTTTTACCTGACCTTACCGATGCTGATCACCGGCGGAGGTGTATTGCTCATCGAAAGCGTACGAGCCATCGGGACCTCGATCGACGGTCCCCGCTCCGACGCCTGGATGCGCGTATGGGTCGGCCTGTGGATGATCGTCGTCGGTGCCGCCGCCACCGCGGTCAGCGCCCTCCTGTCAGAGGCCGTCAATGCCGGCATCATGATGGTCGCCGTGGGCCCGGTCCTCTATGGCGTCTTCTCGGTTTTTTGGGGTCTTGCCGGCATGTTCAAGCGGCGCGGTGAGAGAATCCTCAAATAGCCGCTTGACCCCGTTAACCGTCAACCGACCACACAGTCACGGCCGGCGAGGGCGGAGATCCTCACCACTATCAGGACGGCAGACGCTATCATGAGCAGGCCGAGGAGGCGCCCGATTCGAGACTTCTTCTACCCGCTGCTCACTCCGCTGGCCCGTCCCCTGGCCGGGCTGCACCCCAATACCATCTCGTTCTTCGCCCTGGCTGCCGGCCTCGCCGCCGGCGGGTGTTACTGGGCGACCCGCTGGAGCCCCTGGTTCTTCCTCGCGGGCGGCGCCATGGTGATCATTTCCGGGCTCGGCGACTGCTTCGACGGCATCGTCGCGCGCGAAACCGGCAGGGCGAGCGTCTTCGGCGACTTCCTCGACCACTTCTTCGACCGTATCGTCAACATGGCCATCTTCGCCGGCCTCGCCTTCTCACCCACCGCAAGCCCGAGCCTCGGCCTGTCAGTGGCCATCCTGATTCTGCTCAACAGCTACCTGGGCACCCAGATCCAGGCCAGCTTCGGCAGCCGCGACTACTCGGGTTTCGGCAAAGCCCAGCTTTTCATCG
>CAZCEX010000480.1:0-3745 GCA_964497785.1 uncultured Thermoanaerobaculia bacterium
CCTGGCCGCAGTTCGTGCAGCGGTCGCGGTGCTGGAGGTTCCACCGAGCGTGCATCTCGAGGTCGCCGGCCAGAACAAAGAAATGCAGGTCTCCTTCAACTCCCTCTGGTTGGCTTTGGCCCTGGCGACCTTCCTGGTCTACGTCGTCATGGCCTCCCAGTTCGAGTCGTTGCTCCATCCCTTTGTCATTCTCATGGCCGTGCCGCTCGGCGCGGTCGGAGTCGTGGCAGCGCTTGTGATTGCCGGCATCTCGATCAACGTGCTGGTGCTCATCGGCGGGATCATGCTCGCCGGGATCGTGGTCAACAACGCCATCGTTCTGATCGACGCTGTGAACCGGCGCCGCAGGGAGGGCCAGGAGATTGACGATGCCCTCGTCGGCGCCGGCCGTGAACGTCTGCGTCCGATCCTCATGACGACCGCGACCACCGTGCTCGCTCTGCTGCCGATGGCCCTCGGTCTCGGGGCCGGGGACGAGCTGCGCACGCCGCTCGCCGTCACGGTCATCGGTGGTTTGATCGGCGCCACGGTTCTGACGCTGGTCGTGACTCCCTGCCTCTATCGAGTTCTTGCCGGGGCGCCGGTGAGAACCCGCATCGAAGAGGGATGAGGCGACGACGATGGCACTGACGGACCTGCCGCTCGACCGCCCGATCGCGACCCTGATGCTGCTCATCAGTCTCGTCGTCTTGGGCACCGTCGGTGTTTTTCTCTTGCCACTGGATTTCATGCCGGTGGTCAAAGAGCCCGAGATCGACATCACGATTCCTTTCCCCGGCAGCCATCCCCTGGAAAGCCTGCGTGAGGTCGTCGAACCTCTGGAGGACGAGCTCGCGACCATCCCGGACGTGCAGAGCCTCAACGGGCACGCCGAGTCGGGCAGCGCGCGGCTCGAAGTGCGCTTTGACTGGGACGTCGACATCGACATCAAGAAGATGGAGGTTCGAGAGGCGGTGGAAAGGGCTCGGCCGCATCTGCCCGACACCATTGGCCACATCTCGATTGTGGGGGATACCGACGGCGGCGGGGCGCAGGTTCTGGCCGGCAGGATCTCCGCCCAGCGTGACCTGTCGACCTCGTGGGAGCTGCTCGATCGGCGCATCGGCAGACCGCTGGAGCGTATCAAGGGTGTGGCCCGGGTGGATCTTTACGGCGTCGAGCAGCAGCAGGTGCGCATTGATCTCGACCTCGACGCTTTGCGCCGTCACAGCATCGGCCCCGAGGCCGTTTTGAATGCTGTCAACGCCGCCAGCCAGGACGTCGATGCCGGCGTCATCCGGGCGGACATTGCCCGTTATGAGGTGAGGACCCTGACCCGCTTCCGCTCCGCCGAGGAGATCGCCCGGCTACGAATCGGCGACCATGGCCTGCGAGTCGGCGATGTCGCGGTGGTCGAGCTGCGCGAGCCACGGCTCGACTACGGCCGCCACCTCGACCGTTCGTTCGCGATCGGCATCGATGTCTACAAGGAGCCGGCGGCGAATACCGTCGAGATCGTCGATCGTCTGCTCGAGCGCATCGAGGAGATCAAGCAGGACCGGCAGCTCGAGGGCATCAACCTGCTGGTATGGGAGAACGCTGGTGAGGCGATCCGGAACTCGCTCGGAGGCCTGCGCAACGCCGGCCTCTTCGGGGGCCTGCTGGCAGTCTTGGTGCTGCACTTCTTCCTCAGGCGATTCCGAACTACCCTCATCGTGGCGACTGCGATTCCCTTTTCTTTGCTCGTGACGTGCGGCGTGATGTATGCCCTCGGTTCACAGTTCAACGTGCTTACCCTGCTCGGTCTGATGCTCGGGGTGGGCATGCTGGTCGACAACGCGGTCGTCGTCATCGAGAACATCCACCGATTCGAAGGACTCGGACTGTCGCCGGCGCAAGCAGCCCGCAAGGGTGTGCGCCAGGTTGCAGTTGCGGTGGTGGCATCGACGGCGACAACCGTCTTCGTATGGTCCTGGCTCTTCGTATCCGAACGCAACACCATGGTCATCATGATGGGTGCGGTGGCGCTCACCATCTGTATCGCGGTGTGCTGCTCGCTGCTCATCTCACTGACCTTCATTCCACTCGCCGCGGCTCGCTTCTCCCCCGAGAAGGGGCCCAAGCCGGGATGGGTTCTAAGGACGCTGGTACCGGCCTATCGGAGGGTGCTCGACTGGACCCTCGACCACCGGATCATCACGCTCCTCTGTCTCTTTTCGCTTGCGGGAAGCGTTTTGTGGCCGCTCAACAAGCTGGAGAAATCGGGCGACCTTCCGCAGCAGAATCGCGACGTGTCGATCACCTACAGGGTGTTCGACGACGTCTCGAAAGAGGTGATGGAGGGCTACGTCGACATCGTCGAAGACTGGGTCTTCTCGCGCCGCGACGAGCTTGCTTTCGAGAGCGTGTACTCCTACTACACCGAACGAGGCTTCGGGATGACGAGGGTGTACCTTCCGGTTTCCCGATCCCGACCCGAGGACGTTGCCCTGCTGCGAACCCGACTGCGCGAAGGGCTGCCCGTGCTTCCCGGAGTCAAGGTCGAAGTCGGAGACCGCGATCAGTGGCGGCACCGCGGTGGACAGGACCGGCGCATGGTCGCGGTGGCGCTGCACGGGGAGGACCCGGAGTACCTCGAGGACCTCGCGACCCAGGTCGAAGAACGAATGCGGGGCATGGAACACCTCGAAGAGGTCTGGGGACCGTCCGTGCACGGCACGAAGGAGTTGCGCCTGATGGTCGACGCCGAAGCTGCGCATGCCCTCGACGTCAGCCCGAGAGGAGTCGCCGAGGCTGTGGGCTTCGCATTCCGCGGCCGCAGGTTGCGTCGTTTCCAGGGCGCTGACGGTGAGGTCGAAATGGTCCTCGGGCTTCCCGAAGAGGCGCAACCCGGCATCGATGCCCTCGCCGACCTTCAGATCCCGACCCGCAGTGGGGGAGAGGTTCCCTTGAACTCGGTGGCCGAGATCACCGTCGCGCGGACTCCCGAGCGCATCCAGAGGGAGGACCGTCAGACGACGCAGTGGGTCACGGCCCAGTTCGACAAGGATGCGGTGACGACCGAGCAGGCCAAGGCCCTCGTAGAGGCTCGCATGAAGGGTTTCGCCGTGCCGGAGGGCTACTCCTGGGATTACGGCGAGTGGGGGCACGACCGCGACGACGCGCTCGGTACGATGACGCGAGGCGTTGTGTTGTCGCTGCTCGCCGTCATATTGTTGATGGCGGCGATCTTCGAGGACTTCACCCAGCCATTCGCCATTCTCATCACTCTCATGCTGGCCTTCTTCGGCGCCTTCTGGAGCTTGTGGCTCTTCGGGTACGACCTCAACCCGATCGCCTACATGGGGATCATCATTCTCATCGGGATCGTGGTCAACAACGGCATTGTGCTCGTCGACCACGTCAACTCCTTGCGGCGCGAGGGCGTCGAGCGCCGGCAGGCTCTCATCGAGGGCTGCGGCGATCGGCTGCGCCCCGTCGTCATGACCGCGATCTCGACGATCTTCGGTCTCCTGCCGCTGGCGGTAGGGCGCGCAACCGTTGCCGGCGCCTATATCGACTCCATCGCGGTGGCGGTGATCGGCGGCCTCGCCACCTCGACGATCTTCACCCTGCTCGCCCTGCCGGTCTGGTACACCTCGCTCGAGGACGGCCTCGCATTCGTGTTCCGGGCCCTGCCGCAGCGCGGGCCCGGCGCCCGCAGGAAGACGATCGCGGCGAGTGTGCTCGGGGGTTCGGATCGGGGGGAGTAGGGAGGCGAACCGGC
>CAZCEX010000481.1:0-3731 GCA_964497785.1 uncultured Thermoanaerobaculia bacterium
GCGGGTTTCGGGGTTCAGGGGCTCAAACCGAATTCTGGGAACAGTTTGCAATTCGCCAGATCCTGTGGCATGATGCCTAATCGGCTGTAGGCCAATACGAGCTCGAACCGATCAGGGTCCGGGCAATCGCACTCGTAAAACCTGCAACTGAGTCGAGATCAGAGATATCAGGTCGGCCACCGTGGTCGGCCAGCGATCCGGCGGGCAGCAGGCCCGCCTCAATAGAAGAAGCAGGGGGTCGCCCAGAGGGCCGGAACCCCCGAAAAGAGAGAAAGAGCATGTCAAAGAAACTGTTTGTTGGAAGCCTGAGCTGGAATACTGATGATAACGCCCTGCGTGAGGCCTTCGCGGTTCACGGTGAAGTCACCGAAGCAACCGTCATTGCCGACCGCGACACTGGCCGTTCGCGCGGTTTCGGTTTCGTTACCTTCGCCGACGACGAGGCTGCAGACGCAGCGGTCGCCGCCCTCAACCAGACCGAGTTGGACGGACGGACCATCAAGGTCGACGTCGCCCAGGCCAAGAACCGAGACCGCGATGGCGGTCGTCCCAGCAGCAGCCGCTGGTAGATTTTCTACGACCCTGATTGACCCCCTCCTCGTGGAGGGGGTTTTTTGTTGCTCACCGCCTCTGCCGGTGGCCGTGGCCGAGTCCGTGGCGGTGACTGTGTCCGAGTCCGCGGCGGTGACCGCGTCCGAGTCCGTGGCCGAGACCGTGTGTTCCTGCCCCTCGCCTGACGCTGCGGCATGCCCCCGTCGTAACGACTGTACTGGTGGGAGCAGGCGTCCCGCCTGCGGAGAGGAACCTCGACCGGCGCCGAACGTTGCCGCTGTGGCTGCACCTGCTCCTGTCGCCGCCCTTGCCTCTGGTTTCCGCCGCTGCCCCTGTACCTGTGCTGGATGCCGCCCCAACCCACCAGTGGCTTCAACACGGAACGACAACTTTTCGTCAGGACTTGACCCATTCTGAGAACGGCGCCTCTGAGCTATACTATCGAAAGGGACCAACAAGGAGGGGAACATGAGGAGATACCTGTTCGGCGCCGCTGTCGCCGCCGGGGTTTTCGGCGCTGTGGTCGTGATGGCTGGAATGCCGCCACTGGGCCTGCCGCCGGTACCGATCCCGGAGAACAACCCACAGACCGAGGCGAAAATCGCGCTCGGCGACAAGCTGTACAACGAAACAAGGTTCAGCACCGACGGTGAGGTCGGCTGCTTCACCTGCCACGACACCGAAAAGGCCTTCACCGACTCACCGCTGAAGGTCTCGGAGGGGATTGAGAAGAAGACCGGAACTCGCAACTCACCCACGGTGATCAACTCAGCGTACTTCACCACACAGTTCTGGGACGGGCGGTCGCCGGACCTCGAGGACCAGGCTTTGCACCCGTTCATCAACCCGGTGGAGCACGGGCTCGCGGACCACGAGCCGATCCTCGAGATCGTGCGCACGGACCCTGACTACGTCAAGGCATTTCAGGAGGTCTTCGCCAAGACCGGAGACCAGATCACCATGCGCGAGGTGACCATGGCGATCGCCGCCTTCGAGCGCACCATCATTTCCGGCAACTCACCTTTCGATCGTTTCTTCTATGGCGGCGAGGACGACGCCCTGACCGAGCAGCAAAAGCGCGGCTTCGACCTTTTCGTGAACCAGGGTCGCTGCGTTTCGTGCCACGTCATCGAGCAGACCCAGGCGCTGTTCACCGACAATCGCTTCCACAATATTGGCGTCGGCATCAATGAGATTCAGGATGAGGTGCCCGAGCTGGCCGGCGAGTTCATGAAGGCAAAGACCACCCTGTCCGAGGTGGACGTGAAAGTGCTCACCGACGCTCGGACCTCGGAGCTCGGACGTTTTGCAGTAGACAAGGATTTCGAGGGCCTCGGCGCTTTCAAAACTCCGACCCTGCGCAACGTCGCCGTCACCGCACCTTACATGCATGACGGCAGTGTCGAAACCCTCAAGGATGTAATGATCCACTACAACAACGGCGGCGTGACCGACGTCGGCGATCCCGTCAACGATTTCCTCTCGGGCGGCATCCGTCCTCTCGACCTCGAGGAGGAGCAGATCGACGACCTGGTGGCTTTCATGGAAGCCCTGACCAGCCCCGAGTTCGCGACGCCGGCCGCAACGGCCGACGACGAGTAGAGGAGGCGACCATGACAATGCGACAACTGGACCGTCGAAACTTCATCAAGGGCGCGGCAACCGCCGCTGCCGCCAGCACGCTGCCGCTCAGCACTGTTGAGCTGGCGTTTGCTGACCCGAACAAGAACTTCACCTTTGCCTACATCTCCGATTCCCACATTCAACACATCAAAGGCACACGCTTCGTTCGCAACTGGGATCGTGGTTTGATCCGAGCTGTGGCCGAGACCAACCTGCTGCAACCCAAACCGGATTTCGTCGTCTACGGCGGCGATCTCGCCCAGTTGGGCAGCAAAGAGGAACTCGACCACGGGGCCGAGATGCTGGCCAAGCTCAACTACAAGACTTACAACGTGCTCGGCGAGCACGACTACTACCTCGACCTCGGGGCCTATTGGTCGGAGCTCTACGGCGATCATTATTACAGCTGGGATCACAAGGGGGTTCACTTCGTGACCCTCAACAGCATCGTCACCTACGACGAGTGGACACACGACCGGTGGCCCACCGCCGAGCAGAGAATGCTCGAGATGGCCGGTCTCGACAATCCCAACGGTTCACCGTTCATGGTGGGGGAGACGCAGCGCCAGTGGCTGGCAAAAGACCTGGCTACGGTCGCCAAGGACACCCCGGTCGTGCTCTTCTCCCACTCGCCCATCCAGAAGATCTACAAGGGGTGGAACTTCTGGACCGAAGACGCCGAGCAGGTGCAGGCGCTGCTCAGGCCCTTCAACGACGTCACGGTGATCTACGGCCACGTGCATCAGATCCAGTACAACCAGATCGACAACATCAGCTTTCACGCGGTGATGGCGACAGCCTGGCCGTGGCCCTACCCGCAGAGTTATGCTCAGGCCGAAACCCACCTGCCGAAGCTCACCGTGCCGATGAACCGTGCCGATCCCTTCTTCGAACGTGACGCCACTGGCTGGCAGTTCATCAACCTCAAGAACGGGCGGGTGACCATGGAGTACACCCTCAACAACAATACGAACCGAACCGTCCTTTTCAACCCGAATACCGGGCAGCCCGAGGACACCGCAAATCAGACCGCGGTGGATCGCCCCGCCCCGCAGATCCACTACTAGGAGGAAACAATGGCCAAGAAAAACGCCGTGATCGCCTTCGGGATCGTCGCTCTGGCCCTCGTGCTGGTCGGTGTGTCCCTGCAGGCCGACGAGTTCACCGACAAGGATCTCTTGAGGTGGAATGATGAGTACATGAGCGTCGTCGAGAAAGGCCGCGACCTCTGGGTGAGCCCGACCCTCGGTACGAACGGGGTGGCCTGCGCGCAGTGCCATCCCAACGCCGCCAATACCCACCCCGAGACCTACCCGAAGTTCCAGCAGCAACTGGGACGGGTCGTTGCGCTGCGAGACATGATCAACTGGTGCATCATGAACCCGCTGGAGGGCCAGCCGTTGGAGCTCGATGATGCGCAGATGGTGGCCATGGAGGCCTACGCATACTGGGAGCGCAGGGGTGTGGCTCTGGAGCCCGGAAAGCACTGACCTCAAGGAGCGTGTAGCGCATAGGCCTGCGTTGAGTCAGGTTGATCGTGGATGGCAGCCGAGAGG
>CAZCEX010000482.1:0-3729 GCA_964497785.1 uncultured Thermoanaerobaculia bacterium
ACACATCCATCGCGATTCTGATCCTGATCGCTGAAGGCGCAGCAGCGGCTTTCGTCATCCACCGCCTCCTCGTCGTCCTCTGACCGGCTGAAGCCGCTCTTGATTAAACGCCGGGTTTGCCGGGCACCACAAAGGCAGACACGAACGGTGCCACTGATCACAACCTCACAACAGGCCCGAAGCCGCAATGGGTTGTGAGGTTGTGATCGGTGGCACCCAATCACCCAATCAGATACCCCGGTCGTGCCGGGTTTGAACGCCACTATCTCGGTAACGGCCGGTCCCCTGGGCTGCGTCCTCAACGGCTGGTACGACTTCAACGCCAACGACGATTTCGGCGACGCCGGTGAGCGGATCTTCGCTGACGAGCCCATTGGCCCCGGCGCCCACGTTTCATGACAACATTCAGAACGAAGCGTCCTGGGTGATGCTCCAGCCGCCGCCGGTCGGTTTTATCGCCAGCATGGTGAGCCCGAAGCGATCCTCGTCACCGGGATATGCCAATCGCCACCTGGCCACCACCGTGGCGCCGTGCACGCGGCTGGGAACCGATTCGCCCATTGCCGTACGCTCGATGCCGTCGGCCAGGCGAATCTCCACAATCTCGAGGCTCAGGGTGCCCATGGCCGCACGGTCGGGATAGCTCTTGCGATATTGTGCCAGCACCTCGGCCCGGCCCCGAGTTATGCCCTTGGGTGAGGCGAAGAGGGCATCATCGGCATAGACCGAGGTGAAGACCTCGAGGTCACCGCGATTCCAGGCCGCGGCCTGGGTCTGCAGCAGCTCGGACACTTCGTCCGCGGCCTGCTGCCGTCTTTCAACCGAGTCCATCCGCTGCCAAAGGCCCGGTCCCACTCGGCCGATCCAACGCGGATCCTGCTCAAAAGCATCGTCGCTCAGCACCTCGTCGGCGGTGGCAAACCGGAAACCCTGCTGCCGCAACCAGGTGAAGAGCTCATCCCACTGCGAGGCGCCTATGGCGTTGGCGTGCAGGAGCAGCACCTGCGGCACCGCGCGGCCGAAGAGATTCGTGGACAGCTGAGCCTGGGATCGAATAGCCACGTGTAGGCCCTCGTGATAGGCCTGCGCTACCTGCTGTGACGCGGCCGCATCACCGGATTGCTGCACCTCCACCCACTCCCGGTTCGATGCATAATCCGAGTTGTCGAGGGTCACCGGCACAGGCCTCTGACCGCTCGCTGTCAGATAGTCGCGCACGGCATCGTACTTCTGCTCCTTATCGCCTTCGTGAAGCAGCGGGTAGCGGAAAAAGCGCAGCTTCTTTCCGTGGCCTTCCACCAACTCGCTGATCTGCCGACGGGCCGACTCGACGTCGTCGATGTAGGTTTCCACGTCGGTCCGGCTCAGGCTCAGATGGCTGGAGGAGTGATTGCCAAGCTCGTGGCCTGCATCGAGCCAGCGTTCGAGAAGCTGCCGATCGCCGGATCTGTCGATATTCCTCCAGGTCACGAAACCCACCGCGCGAATGCCGTGTTTTTCGAGCGCAGCCAGCAATCCGGTGGTGATCCGTGCCCGCTCCTCTGGATCGGCGTAGAGCGAGCCCTGGGCCAAGGGCAGATCGTCCACCGTGACCAGCAGCGGGATCTGCTCGGCCGAGCAAGGCGCGGCCAAGGCACACAAGACCACGAATGCTGTGATCGAGAACCTGATGAGTTGATGCATGGTGAAGTCCTTTCTCCCGGGCAGGTATCCGCAACAGTGTATGCGGACCCGGGGCCTCACAGAACCTATCCCTCAATGCTGTCATCCTGCCCGAGCTGCTGCTGGCGGATGGGTGCGTATCCCAAAGTTCTAGAATGGTGCCGTTAAAGGTGCCTTTAAAGGTGCCTGGCACATAATTCTGAAGAACCCATCTCGAACAAGTCCTATGATGTGGATTCAGTATGGGTAACCTGAGACCCGAGATCAAAATTCTCATTGTTCCGTTAGTTCAAAACGACGCTGTGAAACCGCCAATAGATCTGGAAGTCGACGTCGCTTGTTGTGCTAATCTCGTCTCGATTGGCAGGGTGGATCTCATTGTTGAGATTGAGCAACTGTTCAAGGTAATCCCGGAAGCCGGATTGCGGCGACGTGTATGGGCAATAGGTGCACTGCCTGAGGAGGCCGCGATTGGACAATTCGAACTCAGCAACGATTCGAGATGGCGTCCAGGGCCGGGCTGCAGGTTGCCGGATGAGCTTGCCACATGCGTCAATCCTGATTGGCCTTGCGGTCTTGGTGGCCCTGCCGTGCGCCGGGCAAGGCATCTTTCCCAGGTCGATGGACCCCACTGCGAGGTCTTTTTCCCTCTCCAACGCTTCTTTTCTTGTGTCGATGGTGGAGGTCGCCGGTCAGAACGACGAGGCGAAAATCAGAGCGGATCTTGACAAGGTTGGATTCCAAACCGCCCGATTGATCAAGGACACTCAGCTTCATTGTGTGTTCGCGGAGCACACCTCCTATGCGGTGCTGGCCTTTCGTGGCTCTACGACGGCGCAGGACTGGCTAACCGATCTGAAGTTTGTCCAGTCAAAGACCAAGAAGACGGGGCTTCCAGGAAAGGTCCACAAGGGCTTCGTCCGAGCTTTGGATCAGGGGTGGCCCACAATTTCGGGTCTCCTCAAACAAGCCCATGCGAAGGGTAAGAGCATCTGGATCACCGGTCACAGTCTGGGAGGGGGCCTGTCACACCTCGCGGCGATGCGTGCTTCGAAGGATGGCACCCCTGTGGCTGGCGTCTATACCTTTGCTTCGCCGAGGGTAGGTAACGAGAAGTTCGTCAAGGCCTATGAAGCAGCCCATCGCGGTCGGTCCTATCGGATCGTCAATGCCACCGATCTGGTCCCCCACGTCCCACCGAGTCAACCGGGAGAGAAGCAGTTTGCCCGGCTCCTGGTTCCGGAAGACGCCAGCACATACGTCAAGCTTGGGGTCAAAGGGCCGTTTCTGCTGATCAAATACTCTCACGCTGGGGAACTCTACGTTTTCACGGACAGTGGTGCCTTCGCGGGAAGGAAGGCCTACTCGGACAATGATGACATTGGCTACTGGCAGAAGGTGGAGTTGGAATACGGAAGCGGATCCTGGCTGGGAGTCGTCGAGGATCAAGGCAAGATTGGTCGGAAGCACCTCCTCAAGGGGTACGTGAAGATCCTCCACGCGGCCGCTGGCAGGTGAATGCCCTTCGTCTACATGCTTCGGTGCGCCGATGAGAGCCTTTACACCGGGAGTGCGAAGGATCTCGAGGCGCGGCTGAGCGTTCACCAATCAGGTCGCGCCTCTCGATATACGCGGGCTCGTTTGCCGGTTGAACTGGTGTGGTCGTGCGAAGTGGCGACCTGGAGCGAAGCTTTGAGCGAGGAATACCGCATCAAACAGCTTTCTCGGAGCGACAAGTTGCGACCGATCGACGGGGGTTAGCGAGCCGCTACCGTTCCCCGCCACGGGCAGGCAAGATGGGACTGTCTCAAAACTCGCGTTCCTTCCGTTCGGGCCTCGTACTCATGCACCAAACAACTCGCAAAGAACTGTAGGGGAGTGGTTTGCCCCCTCCCGGGAACGATTCTCCTGATGTGAGCCGGTTCGGACGGGGGCTCTCATCATCAAGTCTGTGCTCGATATGGGGTGCACACGCCGGAAACGGTGCCACCCTTCAATCGAAAAGATGTGAAGTTGTGAAGGGTGGCACCTTTCCTGGTAGCCGATACCGAAGCACTCGATCTTCTC
>CAZCEX010000483.1:0-3711 GCA_964497785.1 uncultured Thermoanaerobaculia bacterium
TGCTTCGTGCTCTTTCTTCAGGTCTTTCCACATCTTGCGGAACTCTTTCTCCTCCGCCTTGGTGAGCACCCTGAAGGGCACCTGCACGACGCTGTTGGCGAACTGCACGTTGAGGAAGTACTGACCCGTCTGGATTAAACCGGGAATCTGGAAGTAGATTCGACCCACACACGCTCTCTGAGGATCGAGGCTGACCTGGTCGTACGCAATCCCTCTGCCCGGGGTCGAGAGGTCGGAGAAGAAGTTCATGGTGCAGCCATACTTCGCACCCACCGGGAAGTAATTGATCGAGTCTCTGACCATGCTCGCCCGCCTGTCGAGCGCCCTGAGATTGGCCTTGTTGAATTCCTCCTGCGAGGCCAGCGGCACGATGCTTCCGTCCGGGAGCTTGACCGTGATGTCGGCACGCTCGAGCTTATACTCCTTCATCTTTGCGAGCACGGTCACGCCCATCTCGAGCAACATCCACTCTTCACTGACCGAGTCGTTGGCAATCCGATAGCCCAGCGTGACGAAGCCTTCGTTGTTGTAACCCATGCGCACGAACTCACCCTGCAGGGTAAAAACCCCCGGCACATCCAGCTCGGGTTTCTGAATGTCCTCGAGCTGGGCCTGGGCGACTGGCGCGCCCGCGACCATGATGACCGCCGCGATCAAGACCATCACCAGCGAGGTCCCTGTTGTCTGAAGTCCACTGTTGTTTGTCATCGTGCTCTCCTTTCAGCTTCTCTCTCAGATCAGTGTCAATCATAACCCGCGCACGGGGTTTCGTCCGGCGCCCAAGACCTCGAAGCTGGAGAGACCGGGATTTCTGTCGAGCAGCGTAAGACTGATGAAGCCCCCGGTAGTAACAATGAATGACGCGATGGCGCAACCAACCACGATCCAATCCTGAACTGGACACGCTAAGCTGGTTTCGGCCCGGCACCGAAGCATGGTGCCACGAAGGAGTTCAGTAGCTGTGGAAAAGACCCGGCGCAGGAAAGTGATCTGGTTTTCCGCCGGCGGCAGTTTGATTCTCGCCGCTGCGGTGGCCCTGGGCCTGGCGCCCGGGACGACGTTCACCACAATCCTGACTATCGCCGCTTCGATCTGGCTGCTACTCGGCCTTTTCGTTCTTCTGAGGTCATGCTGGCTGTGGCTCACGTATCGGGTTGGAATGCGGCTTTTCATCTCCTACCTGCTCATCGGCGGATCGACCTTTCTCTGCTGTGGCGCCCTGACCATTTTCGCGCTCTACATGATGATGGGCCAGTACGCGTCACAGCGGTTGAACGGCGAAATGCGTCAGCTCGCCCTCGAGCTCAGCAGCACCTGCGAAGAAGCTTCCCGGGCCTTCCTGGATGGACGCACCGAGGATGCAGTAGGCCTATTACAGGGGGTGCCATTCAATACCGCATTGGTTCTTCCTCGGGTCCACTGGCTCGCCCGTCTCGGCGAGCGTGAGGTGCGCAGCGCCGGCGCTGAGAGCTTGACGGTGCCGACCTGGCTCGACGAAAATCCGTTCGGCGGTCCGGTATTCGATGATGACTCGGCACTGTTCCTGGTCGGGGTGGCAACCGCGGACACGGCGATCGCGGTGTTGATTCCTCTCGACGCCGACACGGCGCGGGCCCTGAGCAATCAGCTGTGGTTTGATGTCACCTTCCTTCCGTTCACCGAGAATTCTGAAGAAGAGCACTCCATCACTCTGCAAACTCTGCCGGGACAGTCGTCCGGTGGTCTCGTGCTCCAGCCGGGCTCGACGTCGATCAACGGCCTCTGGAACTCGACGGCTGATGAAGGGGAGACACTGTTCGAAAGGGCATTGATTTATTGGTTCCGTGCGACTGTCGAGGTGCGGGATCTGATGACCGGGGAGCGACATGAGGATCGAATGCTGGTGAGCCTGCTGCGTACCTCCCCAGCCAACGTCTGGCGCGACTTCACCCAATCGAGATATCAACTCGGTTCACATCTGGTGACCAGTCTCTTTGCCATCGCTTCCTTCTTCCTGATCGTATATGGCCTCTCCGCCGGAGTGGCGGCGGCGATGATCCTGTCCATTACCAGATCCACGGCACGGCTGACCCGGGGCGCCCGGGAGGTTGCTCGCGGGAACTTCGATCACCAGGTTCCGATCAAACGACCCGACCAGCTCGGAGACCTTGCACTGGCCTTCAATCAGATGACTCAGTCGGTTCAGCACATGCTCGCCGACGTGGCCGAAAAAGAACGCCTTGCGCACGAGCTTCAGCTGGCTCGCGAGATCCAGGTCAGCCTGTTGCCGGAGCCTCAGTTCGATCATGGCGGAGTGACCCTGCGGGCGGAGTTTCGGCCGGCGGAAGAGGTCGGCGGCGACTACTTCGACATCTTTGCGCTCTCCGCAGACCGTCTTGTGTTGACCATCGGTGACGTCGCCGGCCACGGACTGCACACCGGACTTCTGATGGCGGCCCTCAAGTCTTCGGTTTCAGCACTGGTTCACGAGGGCTACACGGGGAAAGAGCTGCTCGCCAAGGTCGGTCACCTTCTGCAACACCAGGGTCAGGGCAGAACAATGGTGACCATGGCAGTCATTGAGATCGACCTCGAACGGGACGTGGTGCGGGTGAGCAACGCCGGCCATCCGCCTCCCTACCTGATCACGCCATCGGGGGAGGTCATCGAGCTGCTCGCCGGAGCGCTACCCCTCGGAGGTTCGCTCTGCCGGCCGGCCGGACTCGAGCACGCCTTCGCCCCCGGCAGCCGCCTCATCGCCTATACCGACGGCCTCGTCGAAGGCGCCAATCGCGGCGGAGAGCCCTTCGGTTACTCGGCCCTCGCCGAGCTGCTCCAGGGCGCTTCCGGGCTCGACGGCGCTGGACTGGCCGCAATGACGCTCAAGGCATTCGACCAACACACCGAGGGACAGCCAGTGGCCGACGATCTCACCCTGCTCGTTTTGGAGCACGGCAGAGAGTGACCCGAAATTCCTTCGCGCCTTGGCGTTGAAGACTCTCGCTAAATCCCCTTGCAGCGCTCCTCAGTCTACTGCTGGGCGCTGGACCACGCCGAGATGTCGCCGCTCTCGAAACCGTCAAAAAAGACCACCGGCAGCTCGAGTTCGGCGACGAATGCGTCCGCACATGGTTGACCGGCGAGGCAGGTGCCACCACCGAAGGTGTCGCCGAAATCACCCGGCGTCGCCGGAAAATCGTACGACCGGGTTCGCCCGGCAACCACGACGCCCTTCGCGCTTGCCTCGACTCCGTAGCCGAAATCCCAGTGCCAGCCACCGAGGTAGGTGCCGTATCGCAGCTCGGCGCCGCTCGGGTCGAGCACGAACACAACGGCGTCTTCAAGCCCGTTCAGAATGCGATCCGGGCTACCTGGGGTGGTCGGAAAGTCGAGCGACCGGGTGCCTCCAGTGGCGACCAGGCTGCCATCTCCGGCGAAGGCGAGCGTCGACCCCGCGTATTCGCCGTCGGTGCCGCCGACAAAGGTGCTGTAGACCGGCGCCGAGCCATCGGCAATCAGCTTGACCACGTAGATATCGCGATCACCGCTGAGGTTGCGGTCGTATGCGCCAGGAGTGGTCGGGAACAGCTCCGAGTCGGTATATCCTTCGACCACGACGTTACCGCTCTCATCAACCGCGACCGCGTCGCCACTTTCGTTGCCGTCAGCACCGATGAAGGTCGAAAAGACGAGCGCCGAACCCTGCGGGTTGAGCTTGGCAGCGAAGCCGTC
>CAZCEX010000484.1:0-3705 GCA_964497785.1 uncultured Thermoanaerobaculia bacterium
GGATCATTCCGAGGCCGAAACGGCCGTTCAATGACGCTGCACGCTTCGCGCTGTTTACTGATTACTGTCGCTGCCGCTGTCGAACGTCGCTGCCAACTGACCCTGATGCCTGTCGCTGTATCTGCCGCTGATCGCCGCTCCAGCCCACCACCAGCACCAACTCAGACTGACAACTTTTCACCAGGACTTGACCGGCCTTCGGTGCGTTGCCGCGCTATTGCTCATCATCGCTTCGACAGCCCATGCCCAGGAGCTCGAGCCTCCGTTTCGCTGTAAAACTGGCATAGAGCACCGGAAGCACGACCAGCGTGGCAATGGTCGAAGTTACGATGCCGCCGATGACCACCGTTGCCAGGGGCCGTTGAACCTCGGCGCCGATGCCGGTGTTCAAGGCCATGGGTACAAAGCCCAATCCGGCCACGAGGGCGGTCATTAGCACCGGTCGCAATCGGGAATCTGCGGCCTCGCGGACTGCCTCGATCGCGCCAAGGCCGGCCGCCAGACGTTGCCGAACTCGTGCCACCAGGACCATGTCGCCGAGCACGGCGACGCCAGACAGTGCGACGAAACCGACCCACGCCGAAACGGAAAAGGGCATGTCTCGCATCCACAGAGCGGTCACGCCGCCAACCGCCGCAAACGGAACCCCTGTGAATACTCGCGCCGCGTCAAGGGCACGGCCGTAGGTCAGGTAGAGCAGTGCAAAAACCAGAACGAGCGCAAGCGGAACTACGAGCATCAACCGATTCTGGGCCCGTTCGAGGTGTTCGAACTGGCCTGTGTAACGAATGAAGACGCCGGTTGGCACCTCGATGTGTTCGGCGACCTCATTTTGCACCTCCTCGACGAACGTGCCTAAATCGCGACCGCGGACGTTGGCCTGTACCAGGACCCGCCTTTGACCCCATTGTCGATTGACCGTAGCGGGTGCCTCGATGGAGCGTATTCGAGCCAATTGGGCCAGCGGTATTCTCTGGCCCCCGGGTGATGTGACCGGGATTGCGGCCAGTTTTTCAGGGTTCTTCCGATAGCGTTCGTCGAGCCGGATCACGATGTCAAACCGTGTCTGACCGTCGTGGATCTCACCAACGTAGCGTTCGCCGAGGGCTTCAACCAGTGTCAAGACCTGGCGGGCAGCGATGCCGTAGCGGGCTATCGCTTCGCGATCAACCTCGACTTCGAGAACAGGGAGGCCGGTGACCTGCTCGACGGTCACGTCGGTTGCCCCAACAATGCCCTCGACAATCTCACGAACTGTATCGGCCAGGCCTTCGAGAACCTCATAGTCCTCACCGTGGATTGTTATGCCCAGGTCGGCGCGAACACCGGCAACCATTTCGTTGACCCGCATTTCGATTGGTTGAGTGAAGACGGCCCGCATTCCGGGCAGATCTCCGACTACCGAGCTCATGGCCGAGACCAGCTCGGCCTGGGTGTCGGCGCGGGTCCACAGCTTTCGAGGTTTCAGATCGATGAACACATCCGACAGCTCAATACCCATTGGGTCGGTGGCGACCTCGGCTGTGCCTGTGCGAGTCCACACCCTCTTGATCTCGTCCGGAAAACGATCGAGGAGTAGCCGTTCAATCTGTGTGCCGTAGCGAACGGACTCTTCGAGTGGGATGCCGGCGAGGCGGATGGTATTGATCACCAGAGAGTTCTCTGCCAATCGCGGTACGAACTCGGAGCCCAGACCGGTTGCCAACATTGCCGCGGCAACCACGGCGGCGGCGGCGCTCAGCAGCACTGCTCGCCGATGACCGAGGGCCCATTCGAGCAGCGGTCGGTAGCCACGTTTCAGCAGTCGAACCAAAGCCGTGTCGCCGCCTTGACCGCGACGCAATCCGAAGCTGGCCAGGGCTGGAATCACGGTGACTGACAGCAGCATCGAACCGGCAAGTGCGAGCACAACGGTCAGGGCCATGGGTCGAAACAGCTTGCCCTCGACACCTTGCAGCGTCAGGATCGGCAGATAGACGACGGCGATGATGAGCTCGCCGAAGAGTGTCGGTCGTCGAACTTCGAGAGCGGCTTCGAGAACCACTTCGCGCACGCTGCGTCTTCCTGAGGCTTCTGCAAGGCGCCGAGATGCGTTTTCAACCATGATGACCGAGCTGTCGACGATGAGGCCGAAGTCGATCGCGCCAAGGCTCATCAGCGTGCCGGTCACTCCGAGCATCTTCATACCGTTGAAGGCAAAAAGCATGGACAGCGGGATTACCGCGGCAACGATCAAACCGGCGCGTATGTTTCCCAAAAAAACGAGCAGCACGGCTACAACCAGCACTGCGCCTTCGACGAGATTGGTGCGCACGGTGCGAAGTACCGTGTCGACGAGGCTGGAGCGGGAGTAGACACTTTCCAGCACAACATCTTCCGGCACGCTGGACTGGGCGTGCTCGAGGGCATCTCCGAGCTGCTTTGAAACTTCGCGACTGTTTTCCCCCACGAGCATAAAGCCAAGGCCGAGCACGGTTTCGCCGCGGCCGTCAGCGGTCACGGCGCCTCGGCGGATCCGGTGGCCGTCTTCGACTCGTGCCAGATCGCCGACCAGGATCGGCACACCTTCGCGCGCGGTGACGACAATACGAGCCACGTCGCTCGCTGAACCGGCGAGGGCAGTGCCCTGGACCAGGCTGGCGGCGCCTCCACTCGTGATGAACCCACCTCCAACTGCGGTGGTATTGGCGGCAATAGCGGTCTGCAATTGGTCAAGGCCGATGTCGTGCTCGAGAAGGGTGTAGGGATCGACAACCACGTGCACTTGACGCACCTCGCCTCCCCAGGTGTTGACCTCCGCCACACCGGGGATAGCGAGTAGCTGCGGTCGTACCACCCAGTCCTGCAGCGTTCGCAGCTCCATGAGACTGCGGCTGTCTGAACGAATCAGGTAGTGGAAGATCTCGCCGAGGCCGGTCGAAATGGGTCCGAGGGATGGCCGGTTGACCCCGGCCGGAAGACGTACCCCCTGCAGGCGTTCTGCAACCACCTGGCGAGCGCGGAACAGGTCACTGCCGTCGGCAAAGACCAGAACCAGCTGGGAGAAACCGAACTTGGACACAGATCGTAAGTCGACGATGTCGGGCAGGGCGCCCATGGCCCGTTCCAGAGGGAAGGTGATCTGACGCTCTACCTCCAGCGGGGTCAGGGCCGGCGCCGCGGTGTTGACGGCGACCTGGACCGGTGTGGTGTCGGGAAACGCGTCAAAGGGTAAATCCACCATGGCAGCAATTCCGGCAACGGCCAGGACCGCCGCGGCCAGGAGCACCAGGCCGCGGTGTTGGATTGATAGATCGATCAGGCGCGCGAGCATCAGGTGCCCGTGGGCGGCGCGACCTCGCAACATCCGGCGCCGATGTCTTCGCGCTCGAGTTCGGTCTTGAGCAGGAAGGAACCGGTAGTCACCACCGCTTCACCGGCCGTGAGCTGTCCGACGACCGCGACCAGGGTGTCACTGCTGTGGCCGGTCGCGACCTCTCGAGGTTCATAGAGACCGCGCTCGAGGCGGACGAAGACCACCGACTGCGAAGCAACTTCCTGGACCGCGGCCCGTGGCACGGCGACTCCGAATTCGGAATCACCGATGATCACCGCCGCTCGTGCGAATTGCTCGGCGCGCAAAGCGCCGCTGTCGTTGGTAAGCTCGGCTCGCGCAGCGACGGTACGGGTGTGGCTGTCGATCGCCGCCGCCACCCAGCTCAGTTG
>CAZCEX010000485.1:0-3705 GCA_964497785.1 uncultured Thermoanaerobaculia bacterium
CGAGGTCGCCGGGTGGACCACCGGAGACCGGGTCATGGCCCTACTCGCGGGCGGCGGCTACGCAGAGGAGGTCGTCGTCGACGCCGGAAGTGCGATACCCACGCCCGTGGGACTGTCGGACGTCGAGGCGGGCGGATTCCCGGAGGCCTTCCTCACCGCCTTCCTCAACCTGTTCCTCATCGGCGGCCTCGGCAAGGGGCAGACTGCCCTCGTGCACGGCGGCAGCGGCGGTGTCGGCACCGCCGCGATCCAGCTCTGCCGCGAGGCCGGGGCGCCTGTTGCAGTCACAGCCGGCGATCACAGCCGCTGTACCCGGTGCCGAGCCCTCGGCGCCGCCCTTGCCATCGACTACAGATCCGACGACTTCGCCAAGGAGATCCTCCGTTGGACCGATGGGCGCGGCGTCGACGTGGTACTCGACTGCATCGGGGGCAAGTACCTCGAGCGCAACCTGGGAGTGCTCACCACGGGTGGACGCCTGGTCGTCATCGGCCTGATGGGAGGCGCCTCGGCGACGCTCGACCTCGCCGCGATCATGCGCAAGCGGCTGTCGATCACCGGCTCGACCCTGCGCGCGCGGCCGGTCGAGGAGAAGGCGTCGATCGTGCGCGTTTTCCTCGATCAGTTCGGCGATGCCCTGGCCGCCGGCCGTCTGCGTCCCCAGATCCATGCCGGCCTCTTGCTCGGTGCGGCCAAACGCGCTCACCGTCTGCTCGAGTCTGGGGCCGTTTTCGGCAAGGTGGTGCTCAGCCCCTGTGGAGCGCTTGAGGGCAAACGGGGCATGCCTTAACCCCAATACTGGTCAGCGCACCATATCGCGGGCGGGACGCCCGCGCCACAATTCCTGAGCGACGGTTTACCCTTCGCCTACCCTGGCGTTCCCATCAGGAGGACGAGGCGGCCCGACAATGCCGCAGAACCCTGGCACCGGTCACGAAAAAGGAGGGGCCGAACCGGCCCCTCCTGTCGTTGAATGAAGTGAGCGTAACAACTCAGGGTGTGTGTGACGACCAGTTCCCGAGCCCCCCGGACTCGAAGCCGTCGGAGAAGATGTGGGGCACAGGCGGTGTACTGCTGCCTGCCGCTTGAAAATGGGCCTCGTTCGCCCCGAAAAAGCTCAGATGGAACCAGCGGCCGTTGGGCGGGTCGAAGGGGTTGGTCACGGGCGAGTGGTGCACCCTGGCCCGCCAGTGGTGCTCAATCCCGACGAGGATATTGGTGAAATCCTGGAAGAAAGCCGTGCCGGCCGTGCCGGTGTCGTAGGTCGTCGTCGTGCGCAGGTTTCCGCCGTCGAAGAGGTCGCTCAAGACCTTGAGCTCGCTCTGCACGGCAATGGTTCCCCGGCCCGTAGACGGTGCGGGCAGACGGTGGTAGAGCCGGACCCCCGTCTCGGACGTCGATACACCCTGAGGCGCGATCGGCTGTCCGCCAGGGCTGAGCTGCTGGGTGAGCCGGCTGAGCCCACCGCCGCCGTTGCCATGCTCGTCGCTGCCGTAGAACAAACAGACCCTTCCTTCGCCGGAGTAGGTCGCCTGGTATGCGGGCGCGCCGAGCAGGAGATCGGCATAGCCGTCGCCATTGACGTCGCCCGCGGTGCCGACCGAGTGGCCGAGGTAGCTGTAGCTCTGGTCGTTCTCGTAGGTCCAGTCCGCGCTCCAGAGACCGAAGATCGACCCGTAGTACACGCGTGCCTGGCCTTCCCACGTCTGGCCCGAGGTCCAGTGCCGTGCACCGGCAACGAGGTCGGAGTAGCCGTCGCCGTTGAGGTCCCCGGCCGTTGCGACCGACGAACCGAGGTTGGCGTCGTCAATGCCACCGTAATCGGCAAAGCACGGTCCGGCGCCGAGCCCCGAGCTGCCGCCACAGAATACGAGTACCCCGCCGTCGTCGCTGGTGAAGATATCGCCGTCCATCTTCGGGGCCCCGACCACGACGTCGGAGTAGCCGTCACCTCCGATGTCTCCCGCGGTGCCGACGCTCGCCCCGAGGTCGTTGTCTTCGAAGCTCGAGGACGCATAACTCCAGTTGGAGGTGGAGGGGCTCAGCCCCACAGAGGATCCGTGCCAGACCAACACGATCTCGTCGCCGCCGACTATGAGGTCCGAGTAGTAATCACGGTTGACGTCGCCGGCCGTGCCGACACTCTGGCCGAAGAGCCCGTTGCCAGCGGTGCCCAACCAGTCCCAGTCCGCGTTGGCGGCGGTACCGTCGGCGCCAAGGCCCGAGGCACTGCCGCGCCAGACGAAGGCCTTGCCCTGGTCGCTCGGGCCGGCGCCGGGGGCGCCGACCACGATGTCGGCGTATCCGTCGCCGTTGACATCGCCGGCGGTGCCGACGCTCCAGCCGAGCTGGGCGCCTGATTCGTCGATCTCTGCTGTCCACTCCGCGGTCGCGGTCGTCGTGCCGATGAGACCGGAGGCGCTTCCTTTGAATACGAAAGCGGCGCCCTCGGTATCGGTGGGGTTTGTCCAACCCGGTGCGCCGACGATGATGTCGGAGTAGCCGTCGCCGTTGGTATCGCCGGCCGTGCCGACGCTGTGACCGAGACGCGCGTTGACTTTCCCGCCATAGACCCACCAGTCGGCGCCGCCCCAGCTCGGCCCGCCTGCCTGTCCGTACCAGACAAAAACCGCTCCTTCATTCGAGACGTTGTAGTCGTAGTACTCGGCGCCGACCATGAAATCTGCATAGCCGTCGCCGTTGACATCGCCCGCCGTCGCAACACTGATGCCAGCCTGGGCGGACGCCTGGTCCCCGTCGAAGGTCCATGCCGGAGTGGCGGCGAGGTTGTCGGGTCCTCCGTAGTAGCCGTATGCCCGACCTTCGTAGTCGCCGCCCAGGAGCGGGTCAGAGACGAGGATGTCGGAGTAGCCGTCACCGTTGACATCGCCCGCCGTGGCCACCACCAGACCGTAGGAGTAGCCGCCAACTGCATCGGCTTCTCCCGTCCAGAAGGCGTTGCCGGCCGTGCCGTTGGCGCCCATTCCCCCGCTGCCTCCAAGCCAGACATGGGCGCGCCCATTGCCCGACGCGCCACCACCATATGAGCCGGCGATAACGTCTGCGTATCCGTCGCCGTTGACGTCGCCCGCCGTGGCAACCACGGCACCAAGTGCGTCCCCGGTGCTCACGCCTCCCGCGGTCCAGAGGTAATAAGTATCGATCCCCGATGCGTTGCCCCGGTACAGAAAGGCGGCGCCTTCGTTGTTCGCCGACGCGGTCGAGCCGATGATGACGTCTGCGTATCCGTCGCCGTTGACGTCGCCCGCCGTGCTGACCTCGATACCGAGTCTAAGGTATGACGCGTCCTGGGTGATCGTGGTGTAGGAGGCCATACTGAGGCCTGTGCTGGAGCCGAGGTAGATTCGCACCTCACCGGCCTCGGTAAATGTCGAGTGAGTCTTGAAGGGCGAAGCGATCACGACATCAGCGTATCCGTCGCCGTTCACGTCACCGGCCGTCGCCGCGGACAGGCCAAAATTCTCATTGGCCTGGTCACCGAGTGGATAGAAGGTGCTGCTTATTCCCAACCCGGAGGCGCTGCCCCGGTAGACCAGGGCCTGCCCGACGTCGTTGAACCCATCGTCGAAGTAGGGCCGCGTGACGATGACATCCGAGTAACCGTCACCGTCTACGTCGCCTGCCGTCGCAACACACGCCCCCAAAGCTGAGCCCGATTGATCGCCTTCCCGGTACCAGTCGTAT
>CAZCEX010000486.1:0-3702 GCA_964497785.1 uncultured Thermoanaerobaculia bacterium
GCACTCGTCAACGACGATCTTGTCGTTCCCGGTCACGACGAAGAGCGGCAGGTCGCTCCAGCGGGGATTGCGGCGCAGTTTTGACATGAGGTCGAGTCCCGACCGCCCGGGCAGCATGACGTCGATCAGCACGGCATCCGGGCAGAACTCGTCGACGACCTGCAGTGCGACCTCTCCAGACTCGGCAGATTGCACCTGGTAGCCGTTGTCGCCAAGAAAAGAGCTCAAGTACTCGACGATGTCGGGGTCGTCATCGACGACGAGGATCCGCAGTGGTGGTGCCATGGCTTACCTGACCTCTTCCGGATTCGTGCTCGGCCGTGCCTTGAGCGGCAGGCGAATGAGAAACCGAGAGCCCCGGCCGGGTTCGGACTGAACATCGATTGAACCGCCGTGCTTGTCGACGATCTTGTTGGAGATAAACAGCCCGAGGCCGGTTCCTTTGATGCCCTTCGAAGAGAAGAACAGCGAAAAGATCTTCTCTCGGGTCTCACGGTCCATGCCGATGCCATCATCTTCAACCTCTATCACCATCCACGGCTCTGCCCGACGAACCTCAAGCCGCACTCTGTGGCTTTTTTTCTGTCGGTCGGCCCGGCAGGCGTCGAGCGAGTTCTCGAGCAGATTCAAGAGCATCGCCCGAATGGCGTGGAGGTCTCCTTCGAACGAGTTCACGTCAGGGGCGATCTCGATCTTCAGGTCGACGTCGATGTCGCTGGCTTTCTTCTCCAGGCCCTGCCGCAGTTCGCCCACCAAACCGGTGATGTCGATGTCCCCAACCTCGAGGTCCCGGTCCTTGGCGTAGTAGAGAATGTCGAGGACCATGGTGCGGATCCTGCCCACGTTGCGCTGCACCATATCCCAGCCTTTTCGCACGCGCTCTGGCTTGTCCTTTTCGAACCCGGAATTGACCAGATAGATCCCGCCGTCGAGGCCTGTCAGCAGGCCCTTGATGCCGTGTGAGATCGAGCCGACCAACAACCCGATCGAGGTGAGCTGCGTCTGCAACTGTCGGATCTCGGTGATGTCGACGCCCATCTCGATGACGGCCTCGATGTCTCCTTTGCCGTTTCGAATCGGCGCGGTCGTGCACAGGACATTGAGCTTCTCGCCGGTTTTTGAGATCAGGACCTCTTCATGTACGTGGGTCTGACCATCGGCAAAAGTCTGTTGCATCGGACAGACCAGACACTTCTCGTCGCGGTGCTTGTAAACGCGGAAACAGTCTTCACCCACCGCCTCGCCGAAGGTCTCCACGAAGCGACGGTTGGCGTGGCGGATAACCCTGTCCCGCCCCTGCACGGCGATGAAGCATGGAACCTCGGAAAAGAGCTGTTCCAGCTGCTGCTGCGACTCCTCGAGCTTCTCCTGCAGCACCTTGATCTCGCTGATGTCGGTATGCATCTCCATCACGGCGACGACCTCGCCGGAAGCATCGCGGATCGGTGTCGTGCGTACCATCACCGGAACGCTCGCTCCTCCCTGGGTCGTCAGCATCTGCTCGCTGCCGTGGCTCTCGCCATCGACAAACGTCGCCTCCACCGGACAACTCGGGCACACCTCTTCACGACCCTTGTAGACACGGAAACATTTTTCACCGATGCAGTCTCCGAAGTCTCGTCGGAACCTGCGGTTGCCGTCGATGATCGCGAAGTCTCGATCGTGGAGGGACAAGTAGCACGGCATCTCTTCCCAGTACTGGCGGTATCGCGGTTCGCTCGTAGGCGCCGCGTCCTCCCAGCTCGCGTGATCGAGTGGTGTCCCCATCCTCTCCCCCTTCAACCGGGACTCGGCGGGGACTACCGCCCCCGCCGGTTGACCGGTGGCTTGAGCTTATGAATCCTGTTTTCTGTCCCGAACCTCGAGGATGTGAGCTGCATAAGCAACCAGCTTGTCTTCGTCGACCGGCTTTTCGAGGTAGCCTTCCGGTGGCGGTACCGCACGGTCGTAAATCACCTTGCGGAACTCTGGATGACCGGTGACGACGCAGATCGGGATCTCCTGGGTACTTGAGTCACGACGGAGGTCGGAGAAGGCCTCGACACCGTCCTTACCGGGCATCGACAGGTCGAGGCTGATCAGGTCGGGCTTCTCCCTCCGCGCGACCTCGAGGGCCTCGTCACCGTCTCGAGCCTCGAAGACCGTCGCTCCCGAGTCCTCGAAGACAGTTTTGAGGAACTCCCTCACGTCCTCCTCATCATCGACAACCAGGACCTTGCGGCCTGCCATCGGAAGATCTTCTCCTGCTGTCGGCGCCACAGCTACCTCTTCGGGCTCGATCCTCAACTCCTCGGGCACCGGCTTGTCTTCCGGGAGAATCAAGGCGTCGGCAACGAGGTCGACGAGCTGCTTGACCTCCATGCCGAGGTCGTAGTGCTTGATGACGTCGGCGAGACCGTCAACGCAGTTGTGGCACGAAGTCACGACGATCTTTGCGCCCGTTGCCTTCAGCTGATCTGCCTTGACCTTGGCCGATGTGAGCCGTTTTGGTGCGTACTCCTCCATCGACATCGCGCCACCACCACCCGTACAGCAGAAATTTTCCGTCCGGTTGGGGTACATCTCCTCGAAGTCGGTCGTCACGAGCTTCAGAACCTCACGCGGCTCCTCGTAGACACCACAGCTGCGAGCCAAATTGCAGGAGTCGTGGTAGGTCACGCGTTCGGAGTTCTTTGTGGGATCGACCTTGATCTTGCCTTCTTTGAGGTAGCGGAGCATCGTATTGACCGAACTCTCCATCTCGAACTCGACGGGGGCGCCCGACCAGTTCACGGCCTCGTGACGGGTCGATCGATAACCGTGCCCACACTCGGAGATCACCAGCTTTTCGGCGCCCAGCTCGGCGACCTTTTCGTACACCCGCTTGCCGCACACGCCACCGAGCTGGTCATCGCCCGAGAACAGGCCGAAGTTGGTCTGATCCCAGCCTTCACTGAACATCGTCCAGTTTTCGCCGGCGGCCCAGAAGATCAGCGCGGCCTTTTTGATCGTGCGCGGGTCGTACTTCACCTCGCGGGGGTTGATGACGTAGGCGACCTTGGCGTTTTGTTTGTCGATCGGGATCTCCGCCTCGTTGTGCTCGAGATCCTCCTCCAACTCCTCCGACATCCACTCGATGGTGTCGAGGTAGTCTTCCTTGAGCACGCCCATTTGATTGCCGATCTCCCACTGGTCCTTGGAGACGACACGTACTCCCTCCGGCATCACACCGACGTTCGACAACAAACCGCGCATGAGCCGGTTGAGGGTCGCCGTATCGACACCCATGGGGCAGTTGATCGTGCAGCGGCGGCAGTTGGTGCACGTCCCGAAGGAGATATCCTTCAGGGTCTCGAGATCTTCGTCGTTGAGCGCCGCCTTGTGAGCACCGACCCACCAGGGGAAGACCTTACCCGTCCAGTCGTGGTTCTTCTTGAAGAGCTTTCGGACCTGATCCGCCTTGTAGCTCGGGGTCATTTTCGGATCGTCCGGAAAGGCCAGGACGTAGTGACAGGAATCGTTGCACATGCCACAGTGCACGCACCCGACCAACGACCCGACGACCTGCCGGCTCAACTTCGTCGAGAGCTGCTTTTCCATCATCTTGACCTTGTGGGTCTTCTCCTTGTTCTTTGCCACGGTGTCCTCCTAGCCTCGTGAATAGGGATAGCTGCCACGATGACCGAGCGCGCGCCCGATCCAGAGGCGAGTGAATGGGTAGTA
>CAZCEX010000487.1:0-3700 GCA_964497785.1 uncultured Thermoanaerobaculia bacterium
CGCGGCGTTGGGGCTCTTCGCCGCCATCGCGGTTCGGCAGATCGTGGATCTGCTGAGCTAGGAGAGTGCAGCGAATAGAATCGGCGGCGCCTTTCGGGCGTCGTTTGAGGCCATTTTTGGGCGAATTCTTGGCCCATACCACCAGTATGAACCTGCAAATTCGCCAAAAAATGGCCTCAAACGACCCTCCGAAATCCATCCACCCTCTATGCAATACACCCTCCTAGGGTCCGGAAGACTCAGGACGATCAGTGCTCTCGGAACAGCTCGGTTGCGGCGGCAATGGCGACATCGACAACCGTGTTTTCGGCTTTCGCCGCGCTTTCTCGATCGGCGAAGGCCTTGTCGTCGCCGATGATGGCGAGCACGGCGCCGCTCTTGACGATGGCTGTGGGGTCGAGGTCCCTGGCGGCAGTTGTCGCCGACTGTGAGTGCACGGAGGACAAGACGAAGAGGTGGGCGCTCTCCATCTCCGACGCCAGCACGCCGCCGTCGACGAGGGTCTGCATGTAGGTTCGGTTCTGCTCTTTCATCGGTCCATAGCCGAATTCGCGGGCGAAGAGCGAGTCCTTGCAGTGGATCACGCCCTTGAAGGCCCGTTCGGCTACCTCGCAGCGCTGTGCGGCTCGGTGCAGGGCGGTGACCACGTCAAAATCGGCGACGGCCGGGAATTCGCGTGGGAGGTAGGCGTCGGAAGTCGCCTCGTCGCGCACCGATGCGGTGGCGATGACGATGTCCCCGACCCGCACCGTTTTCGGTTGCAGCGAGCCTGCGGTGCCCACCCGAATGAAGCGCCTGCCGCCGAGCATGATGAGCTCGGTGACGACGATGTCGAGGCTCGGGCAGCCCATGCCGGTCGCAACCGCGCCGACGTCGACCTTGATGCCCTGATCTTCGATGACCCCCAGGTAGACATTGAGCTGGCGGTCGCTGGTCACGACCTCGAGTTCACTGAACCGGTCGCCGAGCCGACGTGCGCGGCCGTCCGAGCCGGGCAGGAAGAAAAGCCGGCCGATACCGCCGTTGCCTTCAAGGTGCTCACGGCCGATGTTGAGGTGGTGGGGTTTGAAGTGTTCAGCCTTCATCAGCGTTCTCCCTGCTTAACGAGAGTGGCGATCCGTTCTTCGCACAGTACTTCCAGGGCCGCGGAGGAGTTGTTATTGTCGCCGACCTCCTCAGACCAGAAGCGTTGGTGACGCACGAAAAGGCGTTCGAGGAAGTCGTGGTCGATGCCCCGCCAGGTCGCATTCTTCGTAGCGAAGAACGAGGCGCGATCTTTGTACTCTGACGCCGGCCACCGTTCGGTGATCGCCTCCCCGAGGGTAAGGCCACCGCGGGCGAACTCGGCCACGGACTTCCAGTAGTCGACGACGTCACGGGTGTAGTCCGGGATGTCGAAGGCGCGAGAGCCGGCGTCGTAGATGTTGCATCGCTCGAGGAGGTTGCTGGGCCGATCGAGCCCGGAGGCTTCAAACTCGGGAGCCAGGAGCGCATCGCGGCGGATGAGGTCCGTACCGGGAAGGCCGATGCGCAGCTCCGTGCGGCTGTCGACCAGGTGAAACTTGCCTTCGAGGTAGACGACATGGCTGCCGATGTAATCGGGGAAGGCTTCGCGCAGTTGGGGCTCGATGGCCTCGAGGACCTTTTCGATTTTGTGGCAGCCGACGGTGAAAAATACGATTTGTGAGATCGATGAGCCGATGTTTCGCAGGTGATCGATGACGACTTCGAGGCCGTGGGCGACTGTGACACCGGTGGCGACGACATCGCCAGTGACGAGGACGGCACCAGGCGGCAAGCGCAGCTTGCGGTAGCGATCCTCTCGAATCTCCCAGCGCCCGTCCACCCGGTAGCGCTGCGAGCTCATGAACGACGACGAGTGAGAATTGAGACCGTACGCATCATGGAGCGCGTCGCGCAGACCAAAGTTGAGCCCTCCGCGGAGAAAGCTGAGGACCGAGACCTGTGACTGGCGAGACTGGTCGAATACCGCCCGGAAAGGTGCTTCGATCAGCGCGGATGTGACAGCCTCCCGCAGAGCATTCGTATAGTCGCAGCCCAATATCTCGGGAGAGTTGCAGATCTTGCGGCTTTGCGGGGTGGAGACGACGTAGCGGTGGATTGTTCCGCCGTAAGCACCACCGATTTCGTAGTATGTGGCCGAAGGTGAGTTCGACAGCCGGGTCAGGTACTGCATTGTCGGCTCCTCGATCTTAGGAACGTGTAGTGCATAGAGTCGGCGGCGCCTTTCGGGTGTCGATCGGCCCATTTTTCGGCGGATTCTTGGCCCATACCACCAGTATGAGCCAGCGAATCCGACGAAAAATGGCCTCGAACGACTCTCCGAAATCCATCCACCATCTATGCACTACACGCTCCTAGAGTGTAGCAATTCGGAATACTCTCTGGGTTCGTTGGTTTTGCAACATGAGAGAATGGTCCTCTCAATCAATGACGTGAGACAAGGGGGTAGGTATGAACGAACGAGCAGATCTGATCGTGGACAGCATGGTGGCTTTGGTTTCGACGTGGGGGCTGCGTGTCGTGGGGGCCATCGCACTCCTGATTGTCGGGCGCCTGGTTGCGGGCATGGTGCGTAAGGGCATGAGGAGGGTGATGAAACGGGCCAATACCGATGAGACCCTGATTCCTTTTGTCTCGAGCATGGCCTACTACCTGGTGATCGCCTTCGTCGTGATCGCCGTGCTCGGGGTGTTCGGCATTCCGACCGCGTCCTTCGTGGCCGTTCTCGGCGCCGCCGGCCTCGCCGTCGGTCTCGCCTTGCAGGGTACTCTGTCGAACTTCGCGGCCGGGGTGATGCTGCTGGTCTTCAGGCCCTTCAAGGCCGGAGATCTGGTCGAAGCCGGAGGGCAGCTCGGGATAGTCAAAGCGATCGGTATCTTCACGACGACGATGGACAGTCTCGACAACAAGCGGGTCATCGTACCCAACTCGGTGCTCTTCGGTGGCGTCATCGTCAACTACGACGGCAATGACACCCGCAGGGTCGACATGGTGATGGGCATCTCATACACCGACGACATCGGGCTCGCAATCGACACCATCAGCGGTATTGTCGGCGCCCACCCGCTCGTATTGCCTGAGCCGGAACCGCGGGTGGCGGTGTCGAACCTCGGCGACTCGTCGGTAGACCTCGTGGTTCGGCCCTGGTGCCGGCCGGCAGACTACTGGACCGTATGTTTCGATATTAAGCGGCAGATGAAAGAGGGCCTGGAAGCCGCTGGTTGCAGCATTCCGTTCCCGCAGCGGGATGTGCATTTGTTTCAGGAGAAATCATCAGCGGTTTCGTAAACATTTTCTTGGGAAACAGGCGGTTTCTACCCGCTCAAACGGAGAGAATCTACGGCCTGTATCCCAATAAAATGTATTGACAGGAATAGCCGTCAAGCCGGATTTAGGAATCCGGCTTGACGGATTATTGGATTCGACACACATTAATCACATGGAAAAGACTCGACTGGGGAAGAAGGGGCAGGTCAGGGGCGCTCTTCCGGCTCGCCGATGCGGGTTGCTGCGAAATGACATCCTCTACCCACGCGGTGATCGAAGCGGTGAGGAACGCTGCCCTCAAAGCACCATTCGCCTCAGAAACTCTCGAAGAACTCCTCGATCGTGTCGACATGATGAAGGAAGCCGACCCCCGTCTTGTCGCCTGGGCAACCGGCCTGGGTCTACCGGC
>CAZCEX010000488.1:0-3692 GCA_964497785.1 uncultured Thermoanaerobaculia bacterium
ACCGACTCCGAAAAGGCGCTCGAGCAACTGCGGGCGCTCGGCTACATCCAATAGGGTTGGGCACCGAATGGACGCCCATATTGATAACAAAATTGGCACCTCACAAGGTTCTTTGCATTAAATCGGACTCTGGGAGATCCCCCAGACAGTGGTACAGAGCGGTAATGTATGTGGTGGCTGTTCGAAATCCGTAGCACCGGTGACTGACGACCTTGGCCTTGTTGTTCACGCCCTCGACGGCGCCATTGCTGATGCGTTCGTCCGAGTTAGCGAGGATGCCTTCCGACCGCGGACTCTCGATGACATCCAAAACCGTGGCGCACCTGATGGCGAATCTCGGCATCACCAAGAGTCACAGCCGGCCCTATACCTCGATGGACAACCCGTTTTCCGAGAGCAAATTCAGGACGATGAAGTACCGCCCGGAATTCCCCGATCGATTCGGGTGCGTTCAGGACGCCCGCGCCTTTGGTCAGACGTTCTTCCACTCGTACAACTTCGACCACGGCCACGGCGGCATCGGCCACCTGACCCCTGCCGGGGTGGACCATGGCCTGGCGGAGACCATCACCACCATCCGTGCGGCAGTGCTCGCTCAGGCATGTGCCCCCAGCGTTTCGTCAGAGGAAAACCCAGGCCCCCTGCCGTACCGTCGGCGGTGTGGATCAACCCGCCGGAAGAGGGCGGCGACTCAAAGGAAGATCTACAGAAAATGCGAACCGGCCGTGCCTCGTTGTCGTTGACACGCTCCGGACGCCATTACCCATCTTCCGAGTTGTGACATGGATCACGCGCCCCCAGAGCCTTGTGGCTTAACCTAAATTTAGAAAGAGGTTTCCCGCGCGCGATGAAGCGCAGGCGGAACCTATCTGGGGGGCACCAGACTATGTCTTTTTGTTACATAAGGGAAGATCTGCGCCGAATATTCAGGGTCGTTCTGTGGGGGAATACCCGGTTGACACGTGAGTGTCATCCCGCCAGATCCCAAGGCGGCAAATCAGTGGGCAGGGAGACTCTGCCAGACAAGGACACCCTAAAAGGCGTGCTGAACAGCTTGAAATGTCGCTGGGCAAGCCGTGGCGTAACTCCGCTGCAAACTCTGGGCTTCATGGGCGTAATCATCATAGCAACCCAGCCCATGGCTTGGGGTGCCACCTATTACATGCGGGCTGACGGATCCGCTGCCAATAGATCGTTCGCAACTAGTTGTGCTTCCCCTGAAAACGCAATGAATATTTCGACACACAACCAGCAGAGTTTCTCCTCTGGTGACAGGATTGTATTGTGCGATGAAGGCGGTGTATTCAGAGGGGAGCTCCGGGTCTTTTCGAACGGGTCAGCCGGCTCCCCTATCACCTACGATGGCCGAGGCTTAGCGGTCATTTCAGGTTCCGACTTGGTGGACGGTTGGGCGCCAGTAGGAGGCAACGTGTACGTTGCCAGTTTCTCGGTTCAGCCTCAACAGGTATTTGTCGATGGTAGCTTCGGTAATCGCCAGACCGGCCTCGGGGAGGTAACGAGCAACCTCGATTGGTATTGGGGGGGGAACCAGCTCTATCTCTTTTCGCCTGCGGGAGATCCTGACCTTGTGTACAATTATCCCGGTGTCGAAGCCGGCATTCGGAATTTCGGTGTAAATCACAAAGGTAACTACGTTGTCATCACCGGGATCACGACTCGTCATTCGAACCGCCTTGGCATTGGCGGATGGAATCCCGGCTCTCATGTGACAATTAGGAATTGCCTGGCCGAGTGGAACTGGGTTAGAGGGATCGCAACGGAAGCGAATTCTCTTTATGAAGACATCACCATCGAAGACAACGAAACTCGTTACAACGGCCTCGGAGGTATCGATTTCAATGGTCCGGGGAGAAATTCGATAATTCGCCGCAACAGGGTTTACAGCAACGGCAAATTCCAAAGCGCTGAGGGGGATTTCGAATATTATCACCAGTGGTCGCATGGCATCAAGCTCTTCGAGAATGAGACTAATTTCCAAGAAGGAATCGAGATTTACGAAAACGTAGTCTACGACAACGGGCGGGGGCACCCGGGGGACAAACAGGGTCGCGGAACGGGAATCTGGATCGATACCGTCCCGGGGAAGCCCACCAATCCGATTATCATCCGTCACAATCTCGTTTTCAATAATAAGGGTAATGGGATTTTCATTGAGATATCGAGCAATACCGTCATCTTGGGAAACCTGTTGCACAACAACGCAACCAACATCGGCGAAACAGGCGGAGCTGCACCCGCTAATATTGTAATAGACAGCCGCAGGTACTATCGGTCGGACAACAACCTCATTTATAACAATACGGCATACGGTGGCCGATACGGGATCAAGTTGAACACGTACGGCCAGCAGAGCGGTTGTTCTATTTCGAACAATACTATCAAGAACAACATTGTCGTCGGCGCAAGCGAGCACTCTCTTTACGCCGCAACCGGCGGTGACAACGATGGCGTTTGGGGCACTGGGAATGTTTACGAATACAATAGCTTCGGAGCAGAGTCCAACGACTTCATTCGCTGGGACGGGACCCGCTACAACACCTATGCGGCCTGGGAGTCTGCCTACGGAGAACCCTCCCATTCGATCGAAGGCGACCCTCAACTTGCCGGAAGTTTAAGGAATCAACTCTATCTTCAGGAGACTTCACCCTGCCGTGATGCGGGAACCACCCTCGAAACAGCGTATGACGATGGCCTCGCTACTTCTTCTCAGTGGCCAAACGCAGTGATGAAGACTGATCAGGATGTTGTGGGCGACGGCTGGGAGGTCGGCGCATATGTTTTTTCCGATGGAGTAGCACCTCCCCCGACACCGACTAGGACGCCGACTGCAACGCCGACGCAGACGAGGCCTCCAGTACCATCATCGACACCGACGCCGACACCAACGCCGACACCTACATGGACGCCAGGGGGGCCGACGGCAACTCCAACGGCAACTCCAACAGCGACCTCGACTCGAACCCCGACGCCGACCCCGACACCGACCTGGACACCTGGTGGGCCCACCGTCACCCCGACTCGAACTCCGCGGTCGACCTCTACGCCTACCCCGACACCCACCGGTGGAACCGTACCCGCGACACCTTCGCTGGTGACGGTGCCCGTGATATTGCGGGCGATTGGTGTCGGTGGCACCCCGTGGCGATCGGATGTGTCTGTGGCGAACCGGAATTCCATCGCCCAACGGTTACGGTTCATCTACGTACCTGATAGCGGAAAGAAAGTTGCGAAGACGCGGACTTTGCAACCGTTCGGGACTCTGTTGCTCAAGGATTTGGTCAAGAATTTCCTCGGTAGCGAGGATGGGAAAGGCCCGCTGCAAATCGAGGTGCTTACTGACGAGACAGATCCGCCGTCAGTGATTTCCCGCACGTATGGCGAAATGGACTTCGGCAACTTCGGCTCCGGGCTTCCAGCGGACGTCGAGCACGCCAGGGGCGAGTTTACGATGCCAGGGCTCCTCGATGATTCCAACTACCGTTCCAGTATCTTTGTGCTAGCGGACCCTGGCAAAGACGTCTCGGCGTATTTCCAACTTTATAGGGGGCTCGACGGAGGCGTCAGCGGCCTCGAGACACGGAAGATCCCCGCGGGGACACTGGGTCAGTGGTCAGTCAGCAACCTCTTCCCTGGGAAAATGCGGGAGGGCGAATCGATGACCGTGAGGGTCC
>CAZCEX010000489.1:0-3681 GCA_964497785.1 uncultured Thermoanaerobaculia bacterium
GAGTCCATCACGGTGGCTGGAACCCCGCCGGTGAGATTCGGTAGTGCGGACTTCCAGGCTGAGAAAGAATCCCAGGGGTTGCCGGGTTTTCTCCTTTTTCTGGGGCGAGTTTCTCTGAGCGACATCTTCAGCATCGGCATGTTGCCGATCGCCGAGGTGCTCGCCTATGCGGTTGTCTTCACCATCCTGCTCAGGTTGATCGGGCACCCGGTCATCAGCGCACTGACTGCTTTGATTCTCGCAGAGGGCATCCTGGTTGTGTCCTCTGTCCTGGTCAAAAAGGTCCTCGTCGGCAGCACATGGGGCTCTGATCACGCGACGTCGTTCTGGTCTTGGCGACACTTCACCTACTTCTTCGCTCAGGACTGTTTCTTTGCCTGGTGCGGCAGGCCCCTGAAAATTCTGGCCGGGACCGTTCTCTCTAATTTTGTTGTCCGGCGAATGGGGTGTCGGATCGGAAAGCGAACCCTCTTCACCTCGCCGCTGCAGGTGTTTGACTGGAACGCAGTGAGCTTCGGCGACGACTGTATCGTCGCCGGCCTGCTGCAGTACCACACCTTCGAGAACATGACGCTGAAGGTGAAGCGAACCGACATCCAGAACGGCAGCTCCGTCAACTTCGGCGCCACGGTCATGGGCGGTGCGGTCATCGAGCCCGAGACAACGGTCCTGCCCTTGAGCCTGGTTTTGAAGGAGATGTATCTGCCCACTGCCATCTACGAGGGCAGCCCCGCGGAGCCTGTGGGCGGAGTTCAATACTCCTCTCCTTTGATCACTCCTCCACGAACGAGCGCCGCACACTCGGAGCTGTCTAGACAGACAGCCGGTTGCGTCGAGCCTGCAGCCCAGGCTGACAGCATTTGATGACCAGAAACGACAGCGACCGAATCAAGGACTATTTCGCTGCCGGCTCGCGCGATCTGACACCGAAATCCGCGCACCAAGCAACTCACGTGCTGTACGTGGCGACTTCCCACGATTCCGAGATATTGAGCCTCTGCGCGTCAGTCCTGTCGGAGACGGAACGGAGAAGGGCGCACCGTTTTGCCTCCGCGGCCGACCGGGCCCGATTCGAGCAGCGACGCGCGTTCCGCCGCTTCTGCGGAACCACTGTGCTCAGATCGTCACGGCGCTTGTCAGAGATCCGATTTGAGGAGACCGATTCCGGGCGACCTTACCTGCCCGACGCACCGGACCTCTGGTTCGGCTTTTCCTCCTGCCGGATCGGCATGCTCGGGGCGTGGTCATCAACCCACGGGGTCGGTGTTGACATCGAAGATCACACCAGAGAATTGGAGGCTGTAGAACTCGCTCGGCGGTTCTTCTCGGCCGCCGAGGCCGAGGTCGTTCAACGTGCCAACGGTGCCGAGCGCCTGCGGACCTTCTATCGATTCTGGACCTTCAAGGAAGCGGCGCTGAAATCAATTGGGGAGGGATTACCCTTTGGCCTCGACGCCTTCGAGTTCGAGATGAAGCCCAATCTACGTGTCATCCAGGCGCCGGCACACGTCGGCGGACCAGAGTCGTTTGGTACCCATGTGATTCACGGAACCGGCTTGTGCGCCGCTCTCGTTACTCGAAACATGATCTGAGGTCGCCAGTAGTTTCGATCACTTATTTCGTTGCTTCTCGCGGCGCGGCATCCCGGGACGACGAATCGCTCCCGAACCGAAGCGACTGCCACTTCAGGTAGGTGAGGGAGCGCCACAACCACTCCGCGGGGCCAAAGCGGAAGCGTCTCGACCACCACTGACATGTGACGACCTGCAAGGCGAAGATCAACACCGCCCAAGCGGTGACGGCGGCTGGCCCCAGTCGAAAGGCCTGGCCGAATCCATATCCGTAGAACAACGTGGTGAACACCAGGGTTTGGGTCAGGTAGACGGTCAAGGCCAGGCGGCCGACCCCGGCCAGGGGCGCGAGGACCGCCTTTCCTCGGGGAGTCTGTGCGACGAGGACAATCGTCGCCGCATAGCCGAGGGCGAGCGCGGTGATCCCGAAGGCGAAGAGGAGATCGCCGACGAACTGCACGCCCGGACGGGCTTGCTGCGATTCGAAAACCGCGTACCCTGCGGTGGCAGTGAGGATCCTCTCCGCCGCCATTGCCGCAAGCCCGAAACCCAGCCCCCAGGCTCGCACGCGAACGATGGAAGCCGCATGGCCGGGAATGTCGCGCAGGACCCTGGATCGGCCGACAGAGAACCCGATGAGGAACATCGCGAAGACCGCCAGGCCGGACTCCGGCGTGCCGATGTCCTCGAGGGGATCCGCGGGGATCGCGCTCGAGTTGTCGGCTAGGACCTCGGCAAAGGAACCGGTGGCGTAGACGTCCGTGTCCTGCGCGCGTTCGAGTTGAGCACGGGCTTCGCCGATGCTGAGAGGCTCTTCCAATTCGGCGGGTCGGTCCGGGGCCGTGGCGAGGCGGACCAAAGGGAAGACCAGCATGAGGCCGACCGCAACGACCAGGAGCCACCGAGTAGGCAGACGACGGACGATGAGGAGCCCGAGCCCGAGTTCCGCGTAGAGCATCAGGATGTCGCCGTCGTAGAACAGGGCGTGAACGGCGCCACAGACGAAGAGCACTGCCAGCCGCCGGAGGTAGTTGGGGACGATGCGGACGCCCCCTGCGTAAGCACGCTGTAGCTGCACTGCGAATCCGAAGCCGAACAGCAAGGAGAACAGAGTCCACGACTTCGACTCGAAGAAGACGCGCATTATCGCGAATCCGATCCGGTCGGCCGGTGAGTTCCATGCGATCGAGTCGGCGCCGAAGCCATACATGTTGACCAACAGCACGCCGAACAGAGCGAAACCGCGGATCATGTCGACCTCGACGATGCGCGAGGCCGGAGCAACCGGTCCAGCGGTCCCACGACTCAAGGCCGGGCCTCCTGGGCGGAAAAACCGGAAGAGAGATTCTCAGTCAAAGTAACGCTGGAGCGTTCCTTTCCGACGGATGTCCAAGGTGATGCAATGGAACCCGCCACCCAACATCTTCGAGTGTCGCAATTTCAAGGGAATGACATCAAGACCGTGCTTCTCGAGAAGCTTGATCAGACCCGTCTGGTCTTGATCGACCACGACCAGATTCGGATTGATGCTGAGTAGATTCATATCGATCCAGTTGCTACCGATGCTCCTGGAGAGATAGTCGGCGTCGTATCTGCCCGTATTCTCCATCGGGGGGCTGTAGATGACTTTCCACTGTTTCAAGATCTCGGGCAGGGTATCGTCGTTGAGACGAGCCGGGTTGCAAAGCATCAAACCAGGGCGTAGGGCCACAAATGTCGAGTCGATATGGCTCCCATAATAGACATCTTTGAGAAAATGAACCCGGAAATCCTCGCCCAGGATCGTCTGCAGCCATTGCCCCCCCAGTTCGTTCCCCGTACCACTCACCAAGTAGATCAAGTCCTGACCGAGACGCAGGACATTTGCCGCATCAAAGGCCGGCTCATCGTTCCGTGGCGTTGGCTTGTTCAGATCAACGTCAAACAGCGAATCCTTGAGCATTGGCTTGGGGGCGCTGTACCACCTGGCGCCTGACTTGAGATAGTCAACCATCATCGTGCGATAGCTGAATGTCTCCTGGGAACGGCTGCGGATGACATTGGGCGTTTCGATGATCTGGTCGCCGATGACCAGTAGGATGTCGCGGGGACAGTAGTTGTAATACCCCTC
>CAZCEX010000490.1:0-3677 GCA_964497785.1 uncultured Thermoanaerobaculia bacterium
ACCTCAAACGACCCTCCGAAATCCATCCACCCTCTATTCGGTACACCCTCCTAGTATTCAGCCGACACGGCGCAGGTGGTGCGCGCCGTGGGTTGTTGAACCGCAAAGACGCGAAGCATCCGAAGATAGGACAAAAAGACTTCAAACAGAAACTTTGCGCTCTTTGCGTTTCAAATGCCCTATGTCGTTTCAGGGCGCGTCGGCGCCCGGGTGCACTCGATAGCGGTGAAGGGCCGATACGAACCTGGGGTACTGAGAATCCGGAATGTTGAGGCGTCGGGCCAGAGCCTTGAGGCTGTGGCGGCACTCCCAGAAGTACTCTTCAAGCAGGGCGCGGAGCTGAGCGCGGTTGATCTCACGATCCAAAAAGAGCGGCCAGACGACGTCCCAGAAGCTCTCGCCGGATTCGATGGCGACCCGCATGCCTGCGAGCTCGTCGGAAGGTTCCCCGGCGCCTCCGATCTTGCGGCGATGGGACAGCAGCTCTTCAACCTCGGCGCCAACGACCTGGCCCGGCGCCTGGATGCCGACCCGCTTCATGACGTTGACCAACTCACGAACGTTGCCCGGCCAGTCGTGCCGATTGACAGCCTGCCAGAAACCCGGACCGAGCTCTTTGCCCCGCAGAAAGCGCTCGTGCTCCAGAACCAGGGCCTCGATATCTTCCGGCCGCTCCCGAAGCGGGGGGATCTTGATGGTCAGTACATTGAGACGGAAGAAAAGGTCTTCGCGGAAGCGCTGGCGGTGGATCTCCTCCTCCAGCGTACGGTTTGTGGCGGCGATGATCCGCACGTCGACGTGGCGCTCCTTTGGGTCCCCGACGGCACGGAATCTGTGGGTATCGATGAAGCGGAGCAGCTTGGCCTGGACAGGCAGAGGAACATCGGCGATCTCGTCGAGGAATAGAGTTCCCGACTCGGCCGCCTCGACCAGGCCGATCTTTGCCCGGTCGGCACCCGTGAAAGCGCCCTTGGCGTGTCCGAAGAGCTCACTCTCGAACAACGCTTCGGGCACAGCCGGCGAGTCGACGATAATGAACTGCCCAGGCCGTCCCGATGAGCGGTGAATGAGCTGCGCGACGTGGCTCTTGCCGACCCCGGTCTCGCCGAGAATGAGCACCGGTTCGTCTTCGATACCGAAGGCCAGGACCAGGTCGCGGATGTGCTCCGCCATCGGACTGCGGCCCGTGATCCCGCCCTCACGGCCGTCGATCGCTCGCAGATCAGTCAGAATCTGCCGAATGGCGTCGCCGCTTTGAGTAAAGTACTCGATGTCCGAAGGGTCAAAAGAGTCGCAGCCGCTGTCAACGTACAATACAAGATCGTCGTCAATGGGGTGGATGAGAACACTGCCCAGAAACAGCAAACGCGCCGAGTGGGGAAGCTCTTGATCGTCGCCGGCGATGGTGACCTCGCCGGTCCGCAGTGGGTGGCCGCTTTTTAAGACCTCCAGCAGGTGGGTGCGCGAGAACCCCCACCCTTCCTCTACCGTTCGGCCTCCCACCGGTCGACCGTGGTGCCAACGAATGCGGCCGTTACGATCCACGATCATGACCAGACCGATGTTCTTCTGCCTGATCCTCTCGGCGAGGCGGGCCTTGAATCGTTCAACCATCAGTTCACCGCCGCGGCGCACCGGGTCAGCTTGTGCACCAGCTCTTCGCTGCCCGGCCGCAGGCGCGGGTCCTTGTTCAACATCGCGATCACCAATTCGTTGACACCGCCCCCGAGATCGGAGCGAAACGACGCCGGCTCGACCGGATCGCTCGCCAGGAGCTGCCGCAGGAGGAGAGCTGGGTCCTCGGCGGGAAAGGGTCGTTCGAGGGTCAGGAGCTCGTAGTACACAACACCCAACGAGAAGATGTCGCTGGCGGTTGTCGGCGTCTGGTGGCGAACCCTCTCGGGCGCGAGGTAGCTCACCGTGCCGATGAGCTCACCGGCCTGGGTCAGGGTGGTCATCGTATCGAGCTTTGCGGCGCCGAAATCGAGCAGCTTGACCTTCTCTCGATGGTTCTCCGCCCCGGTGACGATGCAGTTGCCCGGCTTGATGTCGCGGTGCACGATTCCCATGGCGTGAATCGAGGTAACGGCGTCTGCGAGCTGGCCCATGAAGGTGAGACATCGAGGCAGGGCGATATCCTCTCCCCGATCTGCAGCATCACCGAGCATCTCAGCCAACGTCAGACCGTCCAGGAACTCCATCGCGATGTAGAGCCGCTGGTTGTGCTCTCCCCGGTCAAAAACGGTGACGATGTTGGGGTGCTGGATGGAGTCGATGATCCGCCCCTCGTTGATGAATCTCTTGCGTTGCACCTCGTCGCCGGCGAACTCCTCGCGGATGACCTTGAGGGCGATGGTCTTGCCCGGTTCGAGCACGTTGGTCGCCTGGTAAACGACACCCATGCCGCCGCTGCTGATCTCATCGCCAACCCGATAGGGCCCGATGAAGACCTTCTTCTTCCAAAAAGCCAGCAGGGACCGGTATCGGCGCAACAGAAGAACCGCCGCCCCGACAACCAAGACAACGATCAACATCATGAGGAAGGCTGTCAGCTTCGCCCGGCTCAACTGCAGCTTCTGGATCTGGTTGTCCTTGGTCAGCAGCTCGAGCTCCTCACGTCGGCGATCGGCATCGTAGCGGGCCTGCAGCTCGGCCACGGCACGGCTTTTCTCCTGCCCGAGATGGGTTTCACGAACCTCGATATAGCGCTGAAGGTACTCGTATGCGCGGGTATCGTCGCCCAGCAGATGGTGCGCTTCGGCGAGATTCAGAGAGGCGCCCTCGACAACGATCTGTGAACCGGTTTCGACAGCGATGGTTTCGGCCTGTTGCAGGTATTTCAGCGCTTCAGGCATACGGTCCATCAGCAGGTAGACCTCGCCCATGTTCTGGTACGCGGACGCCAGGCCCGCCTTCTCGCCCAGCCGCTCTCTGATCTCGGCCGTTTGCCGGTAGTTCTTGAGGGCCAGCTCGTACTCCTGCCGCTTTTTGTGCACGATGCCAATGTTGGTCAGCGGGTTGGCTTCGAGCGATGCATGGCCGAGTCGACGCGCTTGCTCAAGCGCCCTGCCGAAGTACTGCAAGGCTTCGTCGTCCTGATCCAGTTTCTCGCAGCAGTTGCCGAGGTTGTTGAGGCAATGAACCACCCCGACATCCTCCCCGATCTGCTCGAACAGCTGCAACGCCTGCTGATAGTAGATACGAGCCTGCTCGTGATTCTCCATTCGGGCGTGGATGTTGCCGATGCTGTTGAGGTTGTTGGCAATGCCGATCGTGCGATCGAGAGCCCGTTCGATCTCTAAAGCCTCCAGGTTGTATTGCAGTGCCAGCTCGTACTCGCCCGCTCCTTCGTAGTAGACGCCGAGGTTATTGGCGGAGGCGGCGATCCCAGTCTGATAGTCCAGATCCCGAAACATCTGCAATGACTGCCGCACAACCTCGATCGCCGGCCACAGGCGACCCATGCTCGACAGGGCCATGCCCTGGTAGCCAAGGCTCTTGGCCGTTTCTCTGTCGTCTTGCAGGCGGCGGAAAAGGGTCTCGTCAGCCTGTATCTCGACGAGGGCCTCGGCGTATTGATCCATCGCCAGGTGAGCGAGGCCCATGCAGCGGTGCGCGTCGGCGATCGCCTGAAGATCGTCGTTCTGGGTGGCCAGGGCAAGAGCCTGTGCCGCCAA
>CAZCEX010000491.1:0-3670 GCA_964497785.1 uncultured Thermoanaerobaculia bacterium
TCGACGTGCCCGGGGGTGTCGATGATGTTGATGCGGTGATCCTGCCAGAAGCAGGTTGTTGCTGCGGAGGTGATCGTAATGCCACGTTCCTGTTCTTGCTCCATCCAGTCCATCGTGGCAGTGCCGTCATGGACTTCGCCTAACCGGTAGTTGATCCCGGTGTAGTACAGGATGCGCTCGGTGGTCGTCGTCTTACCGGCATCAATGTGGGCCATGATGCCGATATTTCGGACCTGAGCTAGGGGAACAAGACGAGGCATGTTTTCAAAGATCTCCGAATCTTGGTTGGGTCAGTTACCAGCGATAGTGCGCAAATGCCTTGTTGGCCTCCGCCATACGATGCGTATCATCACGTTTTTTGATGGCCGAGCCACGATTGGACGCTGCGTCGATGAACTCCCCAGCCAATTTCTGGGTCATGGTCTTCTCGTGACGCGCCCGTGAGTACCCGATCAGCCAACGGATCGCGAGCGCCTGCTGGCGGTCGTTCGTCACCTCGATGGGTACCTGGTAGGTCGAACCTCCGACCCGGCGGCTCTTGACCTCGACCTGGGGCTTGACGTTGTCCATTGCCCGCTTGAAGACTTTGACCGGATCCTCTCCAGTGCGCTCCTCGATCATCTCGAGGGCGCCGTAGAAGATCCGCTCCGCAACCGATTTCTTGCCCGCCTTGGTAACGTTGTTGATGAACTTCGTCACCAAACGAGATTTGTAAACCGGGTCCGGCAGGACCTGGCGCTTGTCGATAGTGGCACGGCGCGGCATGATCGATCCCTTCTAGTTCTTCGGTCGCTTGGCGCCGTACTTCGAGCGCTGTTGGCGACGGCCCTCGACACCCTGACAGTCCATGGTGCCGCGAACGATGTGGTACCGGACTCCGGGGAGGTCTTTGACGCGCCCCCCACGGATCATCACCTGCGAGTGCTCCTGCAGGTTGTGCCCCTCACCGGGAATGTAGGCCGTAACCTCGATGCCGTTGGTGAGACGAACGCGGGCCACCTTACGAAGGGCTGAGTTCGGCTTCTTCGGGGTGGTGGTAAAAACACGCGTGCATACACCTCGACGCTGCGGGCACGACTGCAAAGCCGGGCTCTTGGTCTTGTCGGTGATCTTCTTCCTACCGTTGCGCACCAACTGTGAGATTGTCGGCATGGTCGCTCCCTCTTCCCGGTAACAAAAGCCAAGCGGAAAGGCCACTTGGCGGATTTCTAACGATGGCTCTCAGACTTCCGTCAGAGCCGCGGAAGAATACGTGAGACAGGGCCTGTTGTCAACCTTTCGTCGGCGTCCCCCCGAGACGACCTTCGAGCAGGTTGGCCGTGGCCTCGCTCATCTCGAGATAGAGGTCGGGCTCGACCTCCTCAACCACGAGCTCGTCCTCCGGCACTGGATCGATCATCGTGCGCCGATAACGGGGGGCCCCTGTCCCCGCGGGGATAAGGCGACCGACGATGACGTTCTCCTTGAGACCGTGCAACTTGTCGACTTTGCCCGAAACCGAGGCTTCGGTGAGAACCCGAGTCGTTTCCTGGAAAGAGGCAGCAGAAATAAAGCTCTCCGTCGCCAACGACGCCTTGGTGATTCCGAGCAAAAGGCTCGTCGCCGTCGCCGGCTCGCCGCCCGCCTTTTCGACCCGCCGATTTTCCTTTCGGAAAATGTAGCCTGGGACCTGTTGATCGAGCAGGAACTCGGTGTCGCCCGGGTCCACGACCTTCACGAAGCGCATCATTTGGCGAACCATCACCTCGATGTGCTTGTCGTTGATCGTCACACCCTGCGATCGGTAGACCTCCTGAATGCGGTTCACGAGGTGGCGCTGCATCTCTTGCTCACCAAGAATCGACAGGATGTCATGCGGGTTGACCGCACCCTCCGTGAGTGGATCACCGGCCTGGGTGAACTCGCCCTCCTGAACACCGACGTGGGCGTAGCGCGGAATCGAGTACTCGCGACGCTCACCCCCTTCGCCTTCGACGACGATTCGGCGCTGACCCCGAACCGGCTCGGTGATGAGCACCGTGCCGTCGATCTCCGACACGACCGCCGGATCCTTGGGTTTGCGAGCCTCGAAGAGCTCGACAACCCTGGGCAGGCCGCCGGTGATGTCCTTGGTCTTCGACATCTCGCGCGGAATCTTCGCCAGGACGTCGCCCTCGAGGACTTTTTCCTGTTCGTCAACAGTCAGGTGAGCCCCGATCGGCAGCTGATATCGTCTCTCGCTACCGTCATCGGAGACGATCACGATGGTCGGGATTCTTTTCCCTGATCCCAACGGCTCGATGACGATCTTGTGGGCATGGCCCGTCAGCTTGTCAATCTCTTCTCGAACGTTCTCACCCTCCACCAGATCGATGAAGGTAACGGCGCCAGAAACGGCCGTCAGAATGGACGATGTGAATGGATCCCACTGCACGAGCACGGACCCAGGCTCGACCATATCGCCATCGGCAACGAGCATGCGCGAACCGTAGGCGACCGAATAACGTTCCTTCTCGCGTTTGCGCTGGTCGAGGATGACCAGCTTGCCGCTCCTGGAAACGGCGACGCAATGCTTTTCCTGATTGATGACGGTGGCGACGTTGAGGTACTTGACCTCGCCGGCGTGGCTGGCGATGTGGTCCGAGGTGTCGCCACCACGGGTTGCCGTACCTCCATAGTGGAAGGTCCGCATTGTCAGCTGTGTGCCGGGCTCACCGATCGACTGAGCGGCGATGATGCCTACCGCCTCACCGATCTCCACCATGCGGCCGGTCGCCAGCATGCGGCCATAACACAACTGACACAAACCGCGCTCGGTCTCGCACGAGAGCGCCGAACGGATGCGCACCCGCTCGATTCCAGCCTCCTGGATCTGAGCTGCAAGACCCTCGGGAATGAGTGTATTGACCGGGCAAATCAGTGAGTCCTCGATCGGATCGTAGACGTCTTCGGCAACAACGCGGCCGACGAGACGATCACGAAGTTGTTCGAGAATTTCGCCACCTTCGCTGATCGCACTCACCTCGATGCCATTCTCGGTACCACAGTCATGCTCGATGACGATCACATCCTGTGCGACATCGACGAGACGCCTGGTCAGGTAGCCGGAATCCGCTGTTTTGAGAGCGGTGTCGGCAAGGCCCTTGCGCGCCCCATGGGTCGAGATGAAGTACTGCAACACTGACAGTCCTTCGCGGAAGTTCGCGGTAATGGGCGTCTCCATGATTTCACCGGAAGGTTTCGCCATGAGCCCACGCATGCCTGCGAGCTGGCGGACCTGCTCCCGGCTTCCTCGCGCCCCCGAGTCGGCCATCATGTAGATCGGGTTGTAGGCCCGCGCCTCCATATCCTGGGAGGAAATCTGGGCAAACATCTCCTTGGCGACATCCTCGGTCACCCGGTGCCAGAGATCGACGATCTTGTTGTGACGCTCTCCGGAGGTAATGAGACCACCAGCACGCTGTTTCTCGATCTTGTTGACTTCTAACTGGGCCTCCTTGAGCAATTGCTCTTTGGCCTCGGGGATCACCATGTCGTTGCTCGACAGGGAGAGTCCCGAAATGGTGGCATAAAGGAAACCAATGTCCTTGAGGGTATCCAGGAGGTCGACGGTCTTCTCGTGCCCGAGGTGCATGTACGCGTAGGCGACGAGATTCTGTAACCCTTTCTTCTTGAGCTGGCCGTTGATGAA
>CAZCEX010000492.1:0-3669 GCA_964497785.1 uncultured Thermoanaerobaculia bacterium
CCGTTTCCGGATCGAGAACCTGCGGCAGGACCGACTCGCCCGCCTCGATGAGCGTCACCTCGGCGCCCCACAAAGAGACGAACGCCTCACAGAGCTCGCAACCAACAAGTCCGGCGCCGATGACGGCGACATGCTCCAGCTCGCCGCGCGCCAGACCCTGCTTCAAAGGAGCAACGTCATCCCAAGTGTGAAAAACATGAACCGCGGGGTGCTCGGGTTGATTCGGCAGACGGCGGGCCCGAGCCCCGGTCGCCAAGACGAGCTCGTCCCATTCGATCACCCCGGCCCCATTCACTCCGTCGGTTGAGACGGTGTGCCCTTCGACATCGATGGCAGTGACCCGACACCCCGACTGAACCTCAACTCCCTTGACCCTGGAAAAAAATGCCTTGTCCCGCGTCGTGCCGTAGGCCGTCTTCCGAAGCTCCGCAAGGGAGTCGATATCTCCGGACAGAACATACGGAAGTCCGCACGCGCCATAAGAGAAGACGTCTCTGGCCTCCAGGACCGCAACATCCCACTCCGGCCTGCGCCTGGCCACCCGGCACGCACACTTGAGGCCCGCCGCCGAAGCGCCAATGATGACGACCTTGCGCTCGTTGCTCATGATCACCCTCCACTCAAAAAAGGGGCGCCGGGAGAGGCCTACCCTCTCGCCGGCGCCCAAACTCATGACATCAAATGCCGATACCATGCCTCGATACCGAGGCACCGGTCACGGCTCGATGTGTTTCACCTCATGTCTCACCTCGAGCACGATCTTGTAGAGCACCGTCACGATCAAAGCGCCGATAGAGTAGATCGCGAGTGAGATCAAGAGCTCGATCATCGTCGGCGCGTAGTGTACGACGTGGTCGAGCGGCGTCGGCACGAAGCCGGCGATGATCATTCCGAGCCCTTTGTCGATCCACAGCGACCCGAACACAGCGATACAGCCCACGAGCAGCGTGGTTTCTTTCGTGCGCGTCTTCGGGTTGATCAGCAGGATCAACGCGACCACCGCCAGAAGGGATGACGCGAACATCCACGGTGCCAACATGTTCTCACCCTCGAGCCCCATGTAGAGGTACTGGAGGTGATGGATGTGGTGCGGCATGCCGCTGTAGACCACGGTGAAGACCTCCATCAGGATGAAGAAGACGTTGAGCACCATGGCGTAGGTCACGATGATCGCCAGCTTGTCGATGGCCTTCTTACCCGGGTCGAATTTGGTCGTCGCGCGCAGGAAAAGCGCCAACATGATGAGCAACGCCGGGCCGGCTGCGAACGCCGAGGCCAGGAACCGCGGCGCGATGATCGCACTGAGCCAGAACGACCGCGCGGAAAGACCCGCATAGAGGAACGCTGTCACAGTGTGAATGCTGACGGCCCACGGGATCGAAAGGATAATGATCGGTTTGATCCAACGCGGTGGCGCGGTGCCTTTCATCTCAGCCGACAGCGTAATGAATCCGATGAGCACGTTCAGGGCCAGATATCCGAGGAGAGCGACGGTGTCCCAGAACATCATCGAGTGCGGCGACGGGTGCAGGAAGACGTTGAAGATACGATTCGGCATGCCCATGTCGACGAAGATGAACATCATGCACATGAAGGTGGCAGCGATGGCCAAGAACTCTCCAAGGATCGTCATCTTGCCGAATGCCTTGAAGTCGTGCAGATAGTACGGCAGGACCACCATCACCGCCGACGCAGCAACGCCGACGAGGAAGGTGAATTGGGCGATGTAGAAGCCCCAGACCACGTCACGGCTGAGACCGGTCACGGCGAGGCCGACCTGGAACTGGTAGAACCAGGCCGCTACCCCGGCGGTGATCACCGCCAACAGACAACCCACCCACAACCAATAGGAGCGACTTCCTATGAGTGCTTTTTGCAGCATATCGACCTCACACGATGTAGTAGATCTGGGGCTGCGTTCCCAGACCAGGTTTGCGACGAAGGGTAAGGTGGTCCCGGAGTAACTGTCGGACCTCGGAGGTGGCATCCTCGAGATCACCAAAGACCATCTCGTCGTGCTCACAGGCCTCCACGCAGGCGGGGATCTGGCCGTGGGCGAGCCGCTCTTCACAGAAGGTGCACTTCTCGACCACACCACGCATACGCGTCGGGTAGCTCGAGGTGACCTTGTCGATCGCTGGCCTGGGATCCCGCCAGTTGAAGCTCCGTGAACCGTAGGGACAGGCCACGACGCAGTAGCGGCACCCAATGCAACGGTGCCAGTCCATCATCACGATCCCGTCCGACTCCCGTCGCCAGGTCGCTTCGGTTGGGCAGACCTTGGTGCAAGGGGGTTTTTCGCAGTGGTTGCAAAGGACCGGAACCTCGAGGTGGTGGAACTCCTCGGCCAAATGGGGCTGTTCGAAGTCGGGAAAGACCTTGCCGAACTCCTCCGCCCAGATCCACTTGATACTGTCTTTGGGGTCTTCGAAGACCGGGATGTTGTGTGCTGTGCGACAGGCCTTAAAAACCTTTTCCCAGCTGTGGTGGGTCTCGAGAGCCGCGAGATTGATTACCATCGCCCATCGAGCGGCGGTCAGCGGCGGCTCGACGCCGGGCTCGGTGATCTCGACGTCGGGATCGGACTGGGCCAATGCCTTGAACGACGACACACCTGCGGCGCCAACGACGCCCATGGCGCCCAGCTTGAGGAACTTCCGTCTGGTGTTGTCCATCAGCTCACCTCCCCAGGCTCGACGTGGCAGTCCCAGCAGTAGGGATTGACCGCCACATAATCGTGGCAACGATTACAGAATTCTTCGCGCTTTGAGTGGCAGCCCAGGCACGTATTGGTCAGGCTCATCTCGAACTGCTCGCCCGTCGCTTTGCTGACGTAGTTCCGCTCACCCGTGCGCACGACGGTGTCGCGCCACTGATCGAGCAGATCCATGTGCGATTCGCGCATGGTCGCGACGTCTTCGACGCAGCTCTTGGCGCCATTCGTCGGCATCACGAGCTCGGGCGGGTCGGACTCAGGACCTGCCAGCGCGTTGAGCCAGAAAGGTGAGGTGGCGAGTACGATGAATACGGCGAGTCCCGCCAGGATCTTGGCCATGTCATTCATCGTCGTCCTCCTCCGTTCCTCCCGCGAGGGGCTCGTTGCGCAGATTCTTAGTTCGCTCCGGTTCCCCGTCCATGATCAGGGCATTGCCCACCAGCTCGTGCACACCGGAGATCTCAACTCCAGGCGCCCAGTAATCAGCGAGCGGCGGGAGCGTTGCACGATCGATGGCGCAGATGCAGGACATCAGGTTGACGTCGTGCTTCTCCTGAACGTAGCGCAGAGCGTTTCCACGTGGCAGACCCCCACGAAGACGCATCTCCATGTTCTCGTCATTTCCGAGGCCGGCGCCGCCCGCGCAACAGAAAGTCTGCTCGCGGATGGTATTCTCCGGCATCTCGAAAAAGTTATTGCACACGTTTTTGAGCACGTAGCGCGGCTCGTCGAGGAGCCCGAGAGCCCGCGCCGGGTTGCAGGAGTCGTGAAACGTCACCCGGTAGCGGTCGTTACGGCTCGGGTCGAGCTTGAGCTTCTCGTTGCGGATCAGGTCCGAAACGAACTCCATGATGTGAACCGTCTTACTCGAGGCCGCGTTCTTGAAGACCGTTCCAGTGATTGGTGACTTGGGTTGCTCGAGGAAATCGGCCGGGCCGTTCATGGTGTCCATG
>CAZCEX010000493.1:0-3663 GCA_964497785.1 uncultured Thermoanaerobaculia bacterium
AATCGCCTCGAGAAAGACCCCTTCGTCGTCGATGCCTCGTTGCGCGAGCAGACATTTTCGCACGGCTGTCTCGACCATCAATGCGAAATCCCGTCCCGGCGCCACGGCCATGACGTACTTGGGCACTTCAATGCCGAGGATATCCTGCGTATTGGTCCACACGTTTCGGCTCTCCCTCACTCGCTGTCGCCAGATTTTCTCTTGCGCACGCGTTTCGGAGCTGAGCTGGACCAGCTCGATGACCAGTGAGATCTCGACCGAAGACGACGACGCCGTCATGCCGAAGTGCTTGCGGACGTCGATGATGCCGACCCCGCGCAGTTCGAGAAAATGTGCCAGCAGCCGGTGTGCCTCGCCGCGGAGACCGTGGTTGTGCGTTCGCCGCACCACAACCAGGTCATCAGCGACCAGGCGATGGCCCCTGTAAATGAGTTCGAGAGCGCATTCACTCTTCCCGATCCCTGGGGTGCCGATGATGAGCGTTCCCAGGGAGAAAACGTCCACGAGCACACCGTGAAGCTGGGTCCGCGGTGCGAGGGCGTCCTCGAGGAAGGCGGAAACCCCTTCGATCGTATCCGATGTTCGTTGCCGCGTCGAAAGGAACGGGACGCCGACGGCATTGCAGCAGTTCAGGACCTCGTCCGATGGAAGGTGCCCCTTGGCCGCCAGGATTGCTGGCACACCCGCGTTGACAACGGCGATGATCCTTCGAGCGGCCTCGCCCTCCTCGAGGGTGTCGAGGTACGAGAACTCGGACTCACCAAGGATCTGAATTCGACCGGGTTTCACATAAGGAAGAAATCCGGCGAGTGCGAGGCCAGGCTTCTGGATTCTGGGATTGGTGATAAAACGGCTCTCCAGCCCGCTCAGTCCAGCAACAACCTCGAGGTCCAAAAAGGACAGTCTCTTCTCCTCGAGGAAACCGCGAACCGAAAGCGGAGAAACGGTGCTCACAAACCCTCTTTCCCGGCCGCCTGTTGAACAACACTCACAACATCTTCAGCGCTTGGCGCCAAAAGGAGATCCGACCTCACCTCCGTGTCTTTGAGTATTCGGGCGATTTGGGAGAGCACCTGCAAATGCAGAGCAGGCTGATCGGGCGGCGAAAGCACGACAAAAACAAACCGAACCGCGGTGCCGGATGGATCCCCAAAAGCAACCGGAGCAGAAAATCGGCCGAGGCCTACGACCAGGTCTCGTAATCCGGTGAGTTTGCAATGCGGAATCGCAAATCCTCCACCCACTGAAGTTGAACCGAGTTTTTCACGTTCCAGCAGACCATTGGTCACAACAGGAAGAGAGAGGTCGGATCCATCGACCAGCCGTTCGGCAAGCTTGGCCATGGCCTCTTCAACATCACTGGCCTCGAGATCCAGAAAGACTCGGGCCGGATCAAGCAGACTTTGAATCTTCATTTAATATCAGGTGTAATCAGCCCGAGATTGAGATCTTTTCGCCTGTAAAGGACGTTGACCCGGTCGGTGCCGGCATTCCGAAAAACAAAGAACAGTTCGTCGGTCTTCTCGAGCTGGAGGACGGCTTCCTCGATGGTCATCGGCTTGATCGGTATTGTCGATGTTTCCACGATCCGCGGGCTTCCTGCAGCGGCCGAATCAGATTCGAGAACATCCAGGTTCCACACCGCATCTGCCTTATCTTCAACACCTTGACGCTTCCGACCCTTGCCCTTGAGACGGGTCTTCGCCCTGCGGGCCTGCATCTCGAGCTTGTCGACGGCTTCTTGAATAGCCGTCGTGAGCTCTTTGTTCGAGCTCGTTGACTTGATGCTGAAGTCCTTGCCCTTGACGAAGAAATCCGCCACGAACAGATGCCGCTCCTGGCTCAGCTCCAGACGAAGATCGATGATGTCGGTGAAGTACTTTTCCACCTTGGCGAGCTTTTTTTCGGTGATGTTGCGAACCGAATCGGTGAGATTGACCTTACGTGCGATGTACTCAACCTTCATGTATTTCTCCTAAAAGACGTTTTTCCGCTTATCCGAAGACGGTATACCGAGCTCTTCTCGGTACTTGGCCACAGTTCTGCGAGCCAGGCGAATGCCTTCGCGTTGAAGGGTTTTCATGATTTTAGAGTCAGACAGCGGGCGTTTGGGTTCTTCCGCTTCCACCAGTTTTCGGATGCGATCCTTGACAATGATTGACGAAATATTTCCGCCGCGGGCGGAGTCGACACCCGAATGAAAAAAGAACTTCATCGGGAACAGACCACGCGGTGTGTAAATGAACTTGTTGCTCACGACTCTGGAAATGGTGCTCTCGTGCATTCCGATGTCTTCTGCGACCTGCCGCAGCACCATCGGCTTCAGTTGCTCCAGTCCATGCTCGAGAAATCCGCGTTGGAACTGGACGATACTGCTAGCGACCTTATAGATCGTCTGCTGCCGCTGATTGATGCTCTTCATCAACCAGATCGCCCCGCGCATTTTCTCCCGCAGGTAGGTCGCGACCTTCGGATCGAGGTCGGCACCGTTCAACATTCGTGAGTAGTTGCCGTTGATCCTGAGCTTCGGAAGACCATCATCGTTCAGAGAAATCTTGAACTCGCCATCGATGAGCTTGACGAACACATCCGGCTCGACATAGCTATTGTGCGATTGGTGGTACATGCGGCCCGGCTTGGTCTCGAGCCGTTGGACGACATCAATGACTTTCTTGATTTCCGCCAGATCCCAACCCAACTCCGCCGCAAGCTTCTCCCATTTTTGATGGAGGAAGTCGTCCCAGCAGTCGGTCACCACCATGAGTGCCCTGCGCAGGTCCTCTCCCTCTTTCGGGTCGTCGCTGGGTTCGAGGGTCAGGAGCTCGATCTGTGCCGCAAGGCATTCCTGCAAGGTTCGGGTTGCGATTCCGGGCGGATCCAACGATCTGACGGTTTCAAGGGCCGTATCGAGGACCTGGCGAGTCACCCCCGTCGCCTCGAGAATCTCCTCGTCGGTAGCCCTCAGGAAACCATCCTCATCGAGATTCCCGAGAATGAACTCACATACAGGGAGCACGGAGGTCGGGCAACTGATGAGGTGGAGTTGCCACAAAAGGTGATCGAACAGCCCCGGTGGCATCGACAGGGTATTTTCGAGCCCTCTCCCCTCATCCTGGTCCCGGAACGCCATCGACGGTCCCTCGGGCCGGCTGTCGGCGAGGTAGTCCGAGAAGAATGCCTCGACGTCGATGTCCCCATAGGCCTCTTCACTCGAAGGCAGGCCATCCTGGGGAAGCTCAGAATCCGGTGCTGATGCAACGGGTTCGACGTTGACCACCTGTGGCTCCGCGTCGCTACTCTGATCACGCTCTACAGGCCGGGGTTCTTCATTTTGAACATCAACGTCGAGGATCGGATTCTCGAGAATTTCTTGCGCCAACGTATCGCCGAGCTCGAGTCGAGACAGCTGCAGCAGCTTGATCGCCTGCTGCAACGACGGTGTCATCACCAGCCGCTGCGACAACTTCAGATTGAGCTTTTGTTCGAGCGCCATCAGCTTCGAATCCTCTTACTTCGCCATGAGTACTTCTGTCGTCGAAACCCGCCATTCATCAAAGGCGAAAGTCCTCTCCGAGGTAGATACGCCGTACATCACGATTCTCGGCAAGCTCGACGGGGTGCCCCGTTGCAAAAATCTTGCCGTCTTTGATTATATATGTACGG
>CAZCEX010000494.1:0-3659 GCA_964497785.1 uncultured Thermoanaerobaculia bacterium
TCATTCAGAACTTCCGCCGGCTCGAGTCCCGCGCGGAGAAGACCTTGGTCGTCGATGGTGGTTACTCGATTGTCGCGTAGGAACCACCACTGCACCCTGCCAGCATTCTTTTTAGATACACCCCTGTGTAGGAGGATAGGCACTCGGCAACTCGCTCGGGGGTGCCAGCGGCGACCACGGTTCCGCCCCCCTCACCACCTTCGGGACCGAGATCGACAATCCAATCCGCCGTCTTGATCACGTCCAGATTGTGCTCGATTACCACGACCGTATTGCCTCGGTCCACAAGAGCTTGAAGAACCCCGGCCAGGCGACGTACATCATCGAAATGGAGACCGGTCGTGGGCTCATCGAGCAGATACAACGTACTTCCAGTGGCTCTCTTCGCCAACTCTCTCGAAAGCTTGATCCGTTGCGCCTCTCCGCCGGAAAGTGTTGTCGCAGCCTGTCCCAGGTGAAGGTAGCCGAGCCCGACAGATGCCAGCGTATCGAGGATTCGCCGGATCCGCGGCACTGGAGCAAAAAACTCGATTGCCCGATCGACTGTCAGGTCGAGGACCTCAGCGATGTTGAGGCCCTTGTAACGAACCTCCAGTGTCTCCCTGTTATAGCGTTTCCGATGACAGACATCACAGGTTACGAAGACATCAGGCAGGAAGTGCATCTCGATTCGAATCTGACCGGCACCGCTACAGGCTTCACATCGCCCTCCCTTGACGTTGAAGCTGAATCGGCCCGGTTTGTATCCGCGCGCCCGCGCATCCGTGGTCTGGGCAAATAGAGATCGGATCGGATCGAAGACCTTCGTATAGGTGGCGGGGTTGGACCGGGGGGTACGACCAATTGGGCTCTGGTCGATGGCGATGACCTTGTCGATGTGTTCGACGCCCACGATGTCGCGGTGTTTCCCTGGCCGGGCCAGTGTTTTGTAAACCTGCCTGGCAACCGCCTTGTGAACGATCTCGTTGACGAGCGTTGACTTCCCGGATCCCGAGACACCAGTGACGCAAATCAGTGTCCCGAGTGGGAAGGAGACATCAATGTCCCTCAGATTGTGCTCCTGGGCGCCTCGCACCAGCAGGTGCTCGCCGCTGCCTTGCCGCCGTTGTGCCGGAACAGGAACCGACTCCCTCCCGCTGAGGTATCGGCCCGTCAAACCCTCGTCCTGGGCAGCGATTTCGGCGGGGGTTCCGACTGCGACCACGCGGCCACCGTGGCGCCCAGCCCCGGGTCCGAGGTCGATCACCCAGTCGGCGCTCATGATGGTCTCTTCATCGTGCTCCACGACCACCACGGTATTCCCCAGGTCCCTCATCCCCGTCAAGGTATCGAGCAGCCGGCGGTTGTCACGTTGATGGAGCCCAATCGACGGTTCGTCGAGCACATAGAGTACCCCCATGAGCTTCGAGCCCACCTGGGTGGCGAGTCGAATACGCTGGCTCTCGCCTCCCGACAAGGTGCCTGCCATGCGATCCAGCGTCAGGTACTCGAGTCCCACCGACTGCAAAAACCCCAACCGATCACGAACCTCACGCAAAATCTTGCGCGCAATCTTCTCGTCTCGTTCACTCAGTGCCAGGCTGTCGAACCAGGCGCGTGCGCGATGAATCGGCATTGCCGAAATTTCGGCGATGCTCGCCCCATCGACCAGGACCGCCAGTGCCTCTGGCTTCAAGCGCTCGCCGTGACATGCCGAGCACGGGGCGAAGGTCATGTAACGTTCGAGATCTCGGCGAACTTCCTCCGAGGACGTTTCTCCATATCGGCGCTCGACTCGCGCCGCAAGGCCTTCGAGTCGATCACGAAACCGGTAGGCGCCTTTGCGACCCTCCCAGACAAAATCGTACTCCTCGTCCGACCCGAACATGATGAGCCCACGAACCGGCTCCGCCAGCTGATGCCATGGGGTGTGGAGGTTAAAATCGAGACTCGCGGACAGCTGTTCCAACAGACGTCCAAACCATGACCCTGCCCCGTTCGACGCCGTCGCGAGACACCCGGCCGCAATTGATCGATTTGGATCCACAACGAGCTTCTCCGGATCGACCTCACGCATGTATCCCAAACCCGAGCACTCCGGGCAAGCGCCGTGGGGTGAGTTGAAGGAAAAGAGCCGCGGCGAGATCTCGGAAAACGAAAAACCACATTCCGGGCAGGCGTGTCGTGATGACAGCTGGATCTCGGCCGCGTTTTCCCGCGCCACCCGAAGGACTCCATCCCCGACCTTGAGGGCGATCTCCAAAGAATCCGCCAACCTGGTCTGTATCCCTGCTCGTACGGAGAGGCGGTCTACCACCACCTCGACGGTGTGTTTAATATTCTTTTCCAACTCGGGGGGCGTGGCAAGATCGAGGACCTCCCCATCGACTCGCGCGCGAACGAAACCTTCTCGAACCAACTGCTCGAACAGCCGGCGATGCTCACCTTTCCGATCGACGACGACCGGGGCAAGAACGAGGAAACGATCACCTTCCGGCAAGGCCATGAGGCGGTCGACCATCTGTTCGACCGTTTGTGGGCGAATTGGTGTGTTGTGCGTCGGGCAGTGGGCCTCTCCAACGGAGGACCACAGCAAGCGAAGATAGTCGTGGATCTCGGTCACTGTGCCAACTGTCGATCGAGGGTTCTTGCTGGTCGTCTTCTGTTCGATCGAGATGGCGGGCGACAGGCCGTCAATCGTATCCACGTCCGGTTTTTCCATCTGATCGAGAAACTGCCTCGCGTATGCGGACAGCGACTCTACGTACCGCCGCTGACCCTCCGCGAACAGCGTATCGAAGGCCAGGGAGGATTTCCCCGATCCAGACACCCCGGTCACGACGACAAACCGATTCCGCGGAATGCGGACATCGATGTTCTGCAGGTTATGCTCCCGCGCTCCTCGAATCACGATCTCATCAAGCATCAACCCTACCCTTTGCCCGGTTCGGCATTATTCGCGAGCGCTGTTGCCCGCTTCGATTGCCTCAACGGGTCCTGGTTTTCCAACGTTGGTATCATTGCGGTGCATTCCAGCTGTCAACGCTCCTTGATGGCCTGCTCTGCCTCGCGGTCGAGTGTTCTCTGGCGCAGGGTTTCTCTCTTGTCGTGCAGCTGTTTTCCGCGAGCCAAAGAGATGCGAACCTTGATCCAGTTGCCATCGAGCACGATCTCCAGGGGCACAACCGTAAATCCTTTTTCTTGTACTTTTGCCGCCAGACGGAGGATCTCTCGCTTTTTCATCAGCAACCGCCTTCGCCGTACCGGATCGTGGCTTGCGTAGCCGGCCGACTCATACGGGCTGATGTGGCAGCCAACAAGAAAGGCTTCACCGTGAAGGAAATGCACATGCGCCTCCTTCAGGTTGACGCGTCCAGCCCGCACCGCCTTGACTTCGGTTCCAAGCAGCTCGATCCCAGCTTCTTCGGTTTCGAGAAGGTGATAATCGTGCCGGGCCTTGCGGTTCTTGGCCAGGACTTTTCGCTCTCGTTCAGCCATGTTTCGCTCCGGTGCTCCGTTGGTAACTCTGCGGCCCGTCGCCGGCGGGTGGTGTGGTCGGCAACCCTCTAGTCGCCAACCAACCACATCGGCTGGCGCCGGCCAGGAGATCGCGGATCGCTCAGCTCTCGTTGCCGCCGTCACTCGTGGGTCGGTGTATGAGGTTCGCTCTCGACAGCGCC
>CAZCEX010000495.1:0-3657 GCA_964497785.1 uncultured Thermoanaerobaculia bacterium
CCCCGCGCCGGCACAAGTAGTCCGGCACAGGGACCGATCGCCGATTGTGATCGACCCGGGACATGGTGGGGACGACACCGGAGCGATTGCGGATTCGGGCCTCACGGAGAAGAACCTCACGCTCGCCATCGCCAGGCGCATCGCCCAAACCTTGTCCGCCCGCGGGTACGAAACGCGGCTCACCCGCGACGGAGACATGAGTCGAGCGCTGACTGATCGCACGGCACTGGCAAATCGCCTCGAAGCACGTTTGTTCGTCTCACTGCACGCCAACTCCTCAACCGTCGCTTCGGTTCGCGGAGCGGAGACCTACTACATGAGCCTCGATGATCGGGCATCGGATGCCGCTGCCCAATCAACGGCGGACCTCGAAAACCGCGCCGGTGGCAATGCCCCGTCCGGCACGTCGACGTTGGACCTCATCTTGTGGGACATGGCCCAGTCAGATGTGCTCAACGAGAGCGCGCGCCTCGCGTTGAAAGTCCAGGGACGGCTCAACGCCCTGCTTGGCCTCAAAGATCGAGGCGTGAAGCAAGCGCCGTTCGTCGTGCTCACAGGTGCGACGATGCCTGCCGTTCTCATCGAGGTTGGTTTTTTGTCGAATGCTCAAGAGCGTGAACGGCTCGCATCGCCGGACCACCAACAAGAGCTCGCCGGTGCGATAGCGTCCGGCATCGAGGACTTCCTGGACCGATCATGAACCGCCGCATCCTGTGGATCGTGATCGCGGGAGTCGCCACCGCGGCGGCCCTCGGATGGTTGCTGCTGCGAGCTACCCCCGACTCCATCCCGGAAGACCTCGATCTCCCCCCTGCCGTCGTGTCCCCCACCCCGACCCCAGCGCCAAAGCAGCGAATCACTCTTCTGTTTGCCGGATCGGATGGCCTGCTCCACCCGGAGCTTCGGGATGTCCCTCTCCCACAAGAAATGGCTGCCCGGATTCGTATCGTTGTTCAAGAGCTACTCGCCGGGCCGACGGGAAACCTCATGTCCGTATTCCCGTATCCGGCCGAGCTGCGCGCCGTATTCGTCGGACTTGACGGTCGGGCCTACGTGGACTTGACCGGTCCACCCGAACCGCTCGGCGGCAGCCAGACCGAGCTCATGATGGCCTACGGGGTGGTCAACACCGTCATGCTGAACACCGAGGTCAGGGCGGTTCAGCTCCTTCTCGACGGCGCCGAACAACCAACGATCTCCGGCCACCTCGATACGTCGCGGCCACTTGTCCTCAACAAGAGGTTCATCGGCCGCCCGTGAGCACGATCGGCATCTTCGACTCGGGGGTCGGCGGGCTGACCGTGCTGCGGGCCCTCCGGCGGACCATGCCGAGCGCCGACTACCTCTACCTCGGTGACACTGCGCGCCTCCCATATGGCTCAAAATCAGCAACCACCGTGACCCGGTATGCCCTCAACGCGGCCGCTCACCTTGTCCGTCACCGGATCGACATCCTCGTCGTGGCCTGCAATACGGCGTCGGCTTTTGCTCTGCCTGACGTGGTCGACTTCGCGGCGATCCCGGTGGTCGGCGTCGTCGAACCCGGGGCGCGAGCTGCACTCGAGGGCGGTGCCCACAGGGTCGCCGTCATCGGCACGGAGGGAACGATCCGTTCGGGGGCCTATCAGACATCACTGCGGAGACTAGCTCCGGAAATCACCGTTCACGCCGCAGCTTGCCCTCTCTTCGTTCCGCTGGCGGAAGAGGGATGGGTCGATCATCCCGTCACCCACCAGGTTGCCGAGATCTACCTGAGACCCCTGTTGGACCGCGGTGTCGAGACCCTCATTCTCGGGTGCACCCACTACCCCTTGCTCATTCCGGCCCTCGCCCGGGTCGCAGGTCCGAACGTGCGGCTCGTTGACTCGGCGGCAGCGGTGTCGCAGGCAATCCTCGATCAACACTCGGACATCGCCGGGAATGGGCCGCGTCAAGGGAGCGTCACCATCCACCTCACCGACGCGAACGACCGGTTCCGGCGCATCGCGCGCACGATCCTGGGGGCGGACCCGGAGCATCTCGAGGTCGTGGATCTGTAGGGCGCCGACAACCCCCAGCCCAGATGCCAGATGCGGATACCGGATACCGGATACCGGATTAGGTGGCCACAAAAAGGCACGAAGAGGCACGAAGAGGCACGAAAAGGGGGCATGACAATCCCTCGCTGCCGGGGGGTTTATCCTTCGCCTTGAAGGGTCGGCTGGAAGGTGGCGGCCTCAATAAGTAAAGCCGCAAAAAGGCGCAAAAAGCGCAGAAGGAACCAGGGCATGTCGTCAACGTTGTCGATATCAAAATGCCCAACGTTCAACTCCGATGACGATGAGGACCCGTTGCGGCCGCTACACTGAGTTCTTCGAGTGACAACTTTTTACCAGGACTTGACCTGTCCTGGTGGGAGCAGGCGTCCCGCCTGCGGAGAGGAACCTCGGCTGGCGCCGTACGCTGCCTCTGTTGCTGCCCCTGCTCATGTCGCTGGATGCCGACCCAACGGACACGGTCCCAGTCACCGCAACGGTGTCGGAGACCGCGTCAGGGATCCGAATCAGCGGCAGGGACCGCGACAGCGACAGATTCAGAGTGACGGTGGCCGAGACAGAGACGGTGTCCGTGTCCGAATCCGTGACGGTCACCGATCCCGTCACGGTATCGATCGGTCACGTCGCTGCAATCTGACGCTGAATATGACAACTTCTCGTCAGGACTTAACCACCCGCATTGGGGCCAGGGCCCGCTCCACCTCTTCGACGGCGTCTTCAGGAACTACGAGATCGAGGTGATAACGAACGCTTGCCGACCCAATGCGGCGAATCACTACCATTCCCCAGTACAGGGGCATCTGCAGCATCCGGGGGACGGCTTCGATGGAATCCTCCTTGCCATGCAACACCTCACCAAGGGATACCTTCCGGGGGAGAGCGATCCACATGACCGGAAAGCCCTCCAGAGCCGACCTCCTGCCGGTCAGGTAGAACCTGTCCGCCAGAGCCTGAATCAACGGGCCCAGAGGCAGGGCGACCTCGCCGTCGCCGCCCGGCTCCCCGTGAATCATATGGTAGACCTCATCGCCGGTTCCTAGTATTTCTGCGAGCCGGACCGTGGCCTCGGTGAGCATTCGACTGCCGTCGATGTCGAAAGGGACGTCCACACCGGCCTGAAGACGTGCCATCGATCGCCCGTCGCCCGTCGTCACGGCACCCCAGCGCCATTCGACTCGCGGCGCCTTTCCTCGGCGCCAACGGGAGATCGTGCGAACAAGAGCGGCGACCGGCGCCAGGACGATCAGCGCCGGAAGTGAAACCACAGCCCTGAGGCAGCCGCTTGGGGCTCCCTCCCCCCCATTCCCCACAATTGCCTCTCGATCAACCACGCGACCATCGTAGCTCGAACCGCGACTGAAGTGCCCGCAGCAGGCTTCGCCTGTCGCCTCGGCCCGCGACGGCCGGCTGTGCTGCCGCTTCTGGGCTGCGCCCAGCTCGTCGCTGCGCTTCGCTTTGCTCCTCGGCGCTGGGGCCTCGCAGCAGGCAACGCGATTCTTCTCTGTGCGCGTTCCCCGTGGGAGCCACCCCCGCGCGTTCATGGCTTGGAGATTTCTCGTAACTGTGAGGCGCTAGTGCCAAGAACGATGGGAATGGCACGTCCCGCCGGAGGCGCCTTCTC
>CAZCEX010000496.1:0-3644 GCA_964497785.1 uncultured Thermoanaerobaculia bacterium
GCCAGGCGATGGTCGAGCACGGCGCCGCCCTCGGCGGTGAGCAGTCGGGGCACATCATCTGCTCCCACTTCGGTGTGACCGGCGACGGCATCCTCACCGGCATCCAACTGCTCGCCCAGGCGGCTGCCTCCGGCTGCACCTTGTCACAGCTTTCCGACCTCAAGCGGCTTCCCCAGATCCTCCTCAACGTTCGCGTCGGCACACGCCGGCCCTTCGAAGATCTCCCGAAGGTCATGGTCACGCTCAGAGATGCGGAAGAAAAGCTCGGCGACCGCGGCCGCGTGCTCCTGCGCTACTCCGGAACCGAACCCCTCGCCCGGGTGATGCTCGAGGGAGAGGACGAAGCGGAGATCACCATGTTGGCCGAGGCTTTGGCTGAGTCCATTCGACGATCATTGCCTTCCAGGTAGTACTTCTGCGTCCCTTTATCGTCAGGTCATTGCTTTTGACCGAAACAAGAGCCCCGGAGTACCGGGGCTCTTGTTTCGGTCAAAAAGAATGAATAGGACTTGATCGCAGATCTTCTTACTGGAGAAGCTTCAGGAGTGCCTCGAGCAGCTCTTCTTCGGCTTCGAGAGGCACGAGGTGGCCGCAGCCTTTGACGACTTCGAGGCGGGCGCCGGGGATGCCGTTGGCGGCCTCCTCGGCGAAGGCCCTGAAGCCGGGCAGGTCCCGGGCCCCCACCAGAACGAGGGTGGGCAGCGCGATCTCATCGAGTCGCTGCGGCACGGTCCAATCACGACCCACGCGGTCTCTCGCCTCTGCCAGGTACTCGGCGCCTGGAAAGTCACGCACGATGGCGGCGGCTTGCTCTCGGATCCCGGGTCGTTCGAAGGACGCCGCGAACAGCGGGCTGCGCATCCACGGGCCCTCCATGGCAGCCTGGATGCCTTCGGCGCGGGCCGTCTTTGCAACCTCTTTGAGGTTGATCATGAACTCGTCCTCAAACGGCCTATCCGGCATGACGGGATCGATCAGACACAGAGAATCGACCCGCTCGGGTACGGTGATCGCCATCTCGAGCGCCACACCGCCTCCGAGGGAGAATCCGACAACGGCGGCCCGAGCAACTTCGGCATCGTCGAGCACCGCCAGGATGTCGGCACAGTGATGGGACCAGTGATAGCCCTGCGGCGGTCTCGAAGAACGGCCGTGGCCACGCAGATCGGGCCGGATCACCCGGAGATCATGATCAACAAGAGCTTGCGCCAAGCCGTCGAAGACCCGCCCATCGAGCGTGTGCCCGTGCAGGAGAACGACCACTCGTCCCTGCCCCTCGTCCCGGTACGCCAGCGTCACGCCATCCCGAACCACTGTTTTCATGACCACCTCCGGTCACAGATTGTACGGCCTCCCCGCTCCTGGGAGTGTGAAGTGCATAGAGGGTGGATGAATTTCGGTGGGTCGTTTGAGACCATTTGGGGGCGAATTTGCAGGTTCATACTGGTCGTATGGGCCAAGCGACACCCGAAAGGCGCCGCCAATTCTATGCACTACACCCTCCTAGACACACCCAGAAATATTGCGGCAGTCGTCGCTGTTTTCTCCCATGCGACTGCCCACTCGGCGAGCTACAATTCAGCCCGCCGTGCACTCAAGCGGCGTCAAAGGAGTTCACCATGGCCATCTCAGAGAGTCAGATCCTCGAAACCCTTAACCGCTGCCCTGCTCCAGGCACGAATGCCGGCCTGGTTGATGCCGGCGCCATCCGCGAGATCGAGGTGGAGGGTTCGGTAGTGCGCATCACAGTGGCCATCCAGGCCGGGAGTCCCGACGGCCCTGACCTCTTGCGCCAAAAGCTCGAGCAGACCCTGGTCGAGATCGAAGGCGTCTCCGAAGCCGAGGTTCGGGTCCAGGCCATGCTGTCGACCCTGCCGACAGCGCAGCCTGCCGCACAGCAACCGGCCGCACAGCAACCTGCCGAAGACACCTCCTGGGCCGACAGAATCCCCGGGGTCAAGCGCGTCATCGCCGTCGCCTCCGGCAAGGGTGGGGTCGGCAAATCGACCGTCAGCACGAATCTCGCCCTTGCCCTGCAGCGCGCCGGTCACACCGTGGGTCTGCTCGATGCCGATATCTACGGCCCCTCCCAACAGCTCATGACCGGCGCCGACGGCGAGACTCAAGGAGGCGCCGATGGGCGCATCCTCCCCAAAGAGGCCCCTGGCGGCGTCAAAGTCATGTCCCTCGGCTTCATCATCGATGCCGATCAACCGGTCATCTGGCGAGGCCCGATGTTGATGAAGGCCCTGGAGCAGCTCATCACCGACGTGGAGTGGGGAGAGCTCGACTTCCTCGTCGTCGACCTGCCACCCGGCACCGGCGACGTCGTCTTGACTCTGTGCCAGAACGTTCCCCTCGCCGGTGCGGTCATCGTCACGACGCCGCAGGATGTCGCCCTCATCGACGCACGCAAGGCGCTCAACATGTTTCGCAAGCTCGAGGTCAAGGTGCTCGGGCTGGTCGAAAACATGGCCGGCTTCACCTGCCCCGAATGCGGTCACGAGGAGCATATCTTCGGTTCGGGCGGCGGCAGAAAAACCGCCGAGGCCCTCGAGATCCCGTTCCTGGGAGGCATTCCGCTCGACCCCGAAATCGTCGTCGGGAGCGACGCCGGCCGGCCGATCGTCAGCGAACGGCCGGACTCGCAGGCTGCCATAGCATTCGTTGAGATCGCCAAGAGCCTCGCCGATCAGATCTGATCGGGTTCATTCTTTTTGACCGAAAGAGAACCCCAGGAGTTCCTGGGGTTCTCTTTCGGTCAAAAAGAATGAAAAGGGGAAGCGGCGCCTACTTCTCCTCAGAGTACGTCACGCCGACCTTGGTCTCTCCGTCCTCGGTGGTCACATTGACGACCAGGGTACGGCCGTCGCCTTCATGATGGCCCTGGAGCACCGTGACGGACTCACCGTCCCCGGAGAACGACGATGTCTGGACCACGTAGCCGTTGTCCTCCATGTGGTCCTTGTAAAAGGAGAGCACCTCATCCGCATCCCTTTCGGTCGTGATCCCAAGGGTGCCGTGGGCGCCGGTATCCGCCTGCATCGCAAAGTTGCCTTCGATTGAGGCGCCCGGGAGAACGGGCACCCAGTCGGGTTGATCACCCTTGTTTTGATTGCCTCCGATTCGCACTGTGCCTTCGCTGGTGGTGATTGTGAGCTGGCCTTCGTCATCAAGACCTTCTGTCGCGATCACGACCTCCCCGTCGTCTCCCATGATCGAGAACCGCCCTTCCTTGAGGTCCTCGAAGCTGGCGGTGTACTCCTTGCCCGTCTCTTTCTCGCGGATCCTGATGGTCCCGGCCTCTTCGTCGACCTCGACCTCCTCGAGCTCTGGGTTCATGCGTACGATCAGCCGAGCGGCAGCCATCTCTGGGTTGCTTTCGAAATCACCAGCGACGTCCTGCACCTTCTTGGCCAGGAAAAATCCACCGACCATGACGACCACGACAATGAGCACCAGCAATCCTGCGCAACCGATGCCGAACCACGCCCAGATTGGCAACCCTTTTTTCCCTTGAACCATGTTTTCCTCCCCTTCGTCGGAACCTACCAACGATATCAGAACACTGGTGAAATCTCACCGTCTGCCTTGCTACAGTGGAACCATGCTGCCAAGGATTATGATTATTGTTTTGTATATGA
>CAZCEX010000497.1:0-3637 GCA_964497785.1 uncultured Thermoanaerobaculia bacterium
TCGAACTCGGCGCAGCTCCGCTGAGACGTACTCGAATGCTTCGGTCTCATCGGCAGGGATGTACAGCAGCTCCTCCTGGAGACGCTGAAAATTCGCGTCAGCAAGACGCCGTTCGTGATCGAGATCGGCAGGAATATCGACCGAGAAAGCGAGGTCTCGAGTTGCCATCATGTCGAGCAGCACCTGGGCTCGCGAGCGCTCAAGTACCCCATAAGCCGCGTCAGTCTCGCCGCGTTCCACCAGGAGATCCAGGTAGTCCCAATAGTAGTCGTGACGTCGGGCGCGGAAGGTCGCCTTTTCTTCAGCCGAGCCCCCGACACGACCTTCCTGGGCTTCCAGGAGATCAACCGCGGCCCCGAGAAGATCAACCGCATCCTCTTTCCCCAGCTGTTCTTGGACTTTGCCCAGAGCGTTCAACGAGTCGGCCTCCTCGATCCCGCCGGGGGCGAGCCTGCGGCGCATCGCCAAGCCTTCACGGTGAAGCTCTGCGGCACCCTCGAGATTGCCTCGCTCGACGGCAACCTCGCCCAGATCCCAGATCACGCCGGCGATCTGGATGCTCTCGGGGGCAATCCGCTGCAATATTTCGTAGGCTTCACGATAGGAGGAATCCGCCGCTTCGAGGTCGCCACGGATCTCGGCCACCTTGCCCAGGTTGGTCAAGCTCCCGGCCACCCAACCACTGTCGGGCGCCAGCTCCCGGTTGATCGCCAGAGACCTTTCGAGCATATTTTCGGCCTCGTCGAGGTCGCCCTCGAGCAAGGTGACGAAGCCGAGGTTCTCGTAGCTCGAGGCTACATCGGGGCTCGTCGGGTTCATGGCGTGATTGATCGCCAGGGCTCGCCGATGAAATGCCTCGGCCGCCTCGAGATCCCCTCGTTCCATCGCCACCAGTCCCAGGTTGTTAAGCACACCTGCAACAAAAAGGCTGTCCGGCGCCAACCGTTCGAGTATCTTGAGGTTCGCCTTGAAGAGGGCCTCGGCAGATACGAGGTCGCCCCGTTCGCCGGCGATGACCCCCAGGTTCATCAAGACTGATCCGAGATCCTGGCTGCCCGGCGCGTATTCCTCATAAATCACGAGGGCTTGGCGGTAGAGGTTTTCTGCGGCCTGTAGATCGCCACGCTGGTCTGCAATCATGCCGAGGTTGTTGAGGCCGCTACCGACGCGCTCAGAATCGGGAGCGATCTCCTCGCTGATCACCAGCGCCTTACGGAAGGACTCTTCGGCGCCGTCGAGATCGCCCATCATCAATGCGAGGTTGCCCAGGTTGCCCAAGCTCGCCGTCATTTCGATGCTCTTGGGGGCGAGCATGTTCCGCAGCTCGGACGACCGGCGGTAAAATGCCTCAGTTCCCTCAAGGTCGCCCTTGAGAAAGGTCACGTTACCCACGCTGTTGAGGCTATCGGCCACCACCAGGCTTTCCGGTGCAAGAACCTGTCGTATCTCCAATGCCTTCGCGTGATACTCTCCCGCCTCCTCGAGCAGACCGGCACGCAGCGCGGCTTTGCCTCGGGAACCGAGGGTGAATGCCTCAATCAGGCTGCCCGGCGCCATCTCAGCCGCCCGCTCGCAGGCGGCGCCGAAGACCACTTCCGCCTGAGGAAAGCGTTCCGCGTCCAGCAACTCCCGACCCTCGAGCACCAGCAGGTGTAAAAGCAACGGCCCGCCGCTTGTTGCTGCCAGAGCCTGAGCTTCGGCTCTGCGCCGATCCGCCTCTTCAGGGCGGTCGTTTCGGGCGAGCGCCAGCGAACTCCTGTGGAGCAACCAGATCGCGAGCTCGAGATCCCCGTCCGCCCGGGTCTCACTGGCCGCCGCCGCAAGCCCGGACGAGGCCCGGTCGACCTCGCCGTGCTCCAGTGCGTTCACGAACTCCAGGTAAGACGAGAGCAACGCCTCGCCGATGACGGGACGTACACGCACGTGCCACTCTCCGGCCGGCATCTCGATCGGGTGCTGCTCGCCGTCGCGGATTCCCGACAGGACTACGGAGCACAACGGCGTGCGCTCGATCTCGACCATCGTAAGATCGAAGGGCGAATCGATGCTTCCTCGGAGTGCGGTCCCTTCTCCCCCACCGCATCGCCAGTCGATGAGCAGATCGCCCACTTCGATCCCGGCCCGGTCTGCAGCGCCACCAGGCGCCAGCTCTTCGACCACGACTCCTCCCGGGGCGGCGCCGGCAACTGCACGGAACAGAATCAAGAAACAACACACCAAGAACTCTGCCTTATGGTCCATGATTCATGGTACCGCACGCCAGAACCTTGAGATAAACTGCACGGCGACGTGCGAAAGGACCAGATATGGCTCAGGAGATCGAGCGCAAGTTCCTCCTCACCGGCGCCGGCTGGCGCGGGCTCTCCGACGGTGTGCTCTACCGCCAGGGATATGTCGCGAGGAGCGCTGAAAACACCGTTCGGGTCCGGACGGCAGGCGAACGTGCGTGGTTGACGATCAAGGGGCCCACGGTGGGTCTCAGCCGTCTCGAGCTCGAGTACGAGATTCCGACCGCCGACGCCAACCAGATGCTCGACGACTTGTGCCGGGGCTCGATCATCAAAAAACACCGCTATCGTATCGCGCACGCAGGCCTCATCTGGGAGGTCGACGAGTTTCACGGGCTCAATGACGGTCTTGTGATCGCCGAGGTCGAGCTCGAGAGCGAGGACCAGGAGATCGAGCTTCCCGAATGGGTCGGGGAGGAGGTCTCCTCCGACCCCAGGTACTACAATGCGAACCTCGCCGACCACCCCTTTTCGAGCTGGTGACCGTCGGCCGAAACTGTTGCTGCGCAGTCACAAAAAACTGATGGATGAACCGGAGGGATCATGACCGACATCACACAAGAACTCAGGGGTTGCGAAGTTTTTCGCGACCTCGATGAGCACGCCCTCGCCCTGATCACTCCACTGGCCCGACGCCGCCGAGCCCGCGTCGGCGAGATTATCTTCGCCGCCGGGGAGCCGCGTCGATCCTTCGCCCTGATCGTCGAAGGACAAGTCGACGTCCGAGTCGAAAGTGGCGATGCCGCTGGGACATTCCTCATCCTCGGCGCCGGTGACGGCATCGGCGAGGCGGGCCTGCTCGAACCCGGGCTGCACTCCGCCACCGGCACAGCGGTCAGCGATGTCGAGCTCTTCGAGTTCGCAGTCGACGAAGTGCGCGAAAAGCTCGCGGTTGACGCCAACGCGGCCATGAGCGTTTTTGCTGCAGTCGCCGGTCTTATGGTCCGACGGCTGCAATACTCCGCCCACCGGACTGCGGGATGGGAAACAGTCTACCGACCCGGCACCGCGCGCACCGAGCACGATCTGCTCGGCGAGCGCGAGGTTCCGGAGGATGCCCGCTACGGAATTCAGACCCTGCGGGCGGTCGAAAACTTCCCCATCACCGGAATCCGAATCAGCCATTTCCCTCATCTCCAGCGCGCTTTTGCCATGGTCAAGCAGGCGGCCTGCCGCGCTAACCACGAACTCGGCCTCCTCCCGGACGACATCGCCGGCGCCATCGACCAGGCTTCTCAAGAAATCATCGACGGCAACTGGCACGGCCACTTCGTCGTCGACGTCATCCAGGGTGGGGCCGGAACCTCGACCAACATGAACGCCAACGAGGTCATCGCCAACCGGGGGCT
>CAZCEX010000498.1:0-3636 GCA_964497785.1 uncultured Thermoanaerobaculia bacterium
TTCGGGTGTCGTTTGGCCCCTTTTTCGGCGGATTCTTGACCCATACCACCAGTATCAGCCTGCGAATCCGCCAAAAAACGACCTCAAACGACTCTCCGAAATCCATCCACCATCAATGCCCTACACCCTCCTAGGCGCGGCGCTCCTGGTGTTGTGTGCGGCCAATCCGGTCGCGGCCGGTTGGTGGGAGGTGATGAGTGCCGACGCACACCTCGATATGGAGCGGGCACGCCAGGCGGCGCTCGACACGGTGGCAAAACCACCTCATAGCCGGGAGGCCGCTGCCGCAGCAGGGTGGTGGCTCGAGAACCTGAGCAACCTCGCCGATCCCGGGGAGATGCTCCGCACCGCGGGGCATCCACAAGACCCCGAGCTGGTTTTTTTGCTCGGCAAGATCGCTGCCGAGCTGCACCAGATTCCCCCTCCGGGGTCCCTGCCCGAGCGGGTGATCTCCGGTCCCTGGGGAGTTTTCGGTCGCCTCGATCTCGATCGCGACATCGTGCCGTCGCATGCAGCACTGCCTCCGGTCGGTACACGGTGGTCGGGCTCCGAAAGTCACTTCAGCTACCGCCTCCGCAGCGCGGACGGTTTTGCAACCATTCCCGCAGCTCTGCAAATGGGCGGCCTCACACTCTCGACATGGCCCGTGCAGCTTGCTTTCTCTGTCGACGGTTTCCTCGTTGTCGAGGCCACGGGCAGTGTCAACCTCGAAGTGGATGGGGTTCTCGTCGATCGCATTCGTTTTCCGGGCGGGCAAGATCCCGGGGTTTCCTGGTACGAAGTCCAGCTGGCGGCGGGTCTCCACCGTATTCGAACGACGGCCTTGCCGATGGACGGATCGGGCGCTCGAATCACCTTGCTCACCGTAGACGGGCAGACGCCCACGGTCGAGATCACTCGCAGTGAGGAACCCGGGGCCCCCCTGGCGGACTCCACGGTCACCCCTTTTCACCACGATTCTCCGCCGACCCGGACCGACCGCCCTCCCTTTCAGGAGCTGCTCCTGGCGGCCGAGTTGGCCCGATTGAGGAACGATTCGCCAAAGCTACGGGACTCCATCGAAGCCGCCCTGGCGTCTGCCCCTGACGAACCGATGGTCCATCTTGCTGCAGCGGCTTTCTACCTCCTCGAGCGCACGGATTCGGCCCCAGAGGTTGACTACCGCCGCGCCCGCGAGCACCTCGCCCGTTGCGCGAGCTTGCCGTCGGCTCTTCTGCTCGAACATTTTCTCGCACGACGACAGGATCGCAGAGAGGATGCGGATCGATTGAACGATCAGCTCGTTCGATTGCAGAGCACCGACCCCAGAGTCCTTCGTCTGCGCATCAATCAAGCCGTGATACGTGGGTGGGCGAGGGAGGCCGAGGAGGCCCTCGACGAGCTCGCGTCGATGCTCGGCGCCGTCACCGCTGTGGATCGACTCCGACTCGGGGTCTTCGAGGCCCTCGAGCGATGGGAAGAGCGGCGTTCACTCCTCCGACGGCTCGCAGAGGACGACCCTCAGCGCGGCGAATGGGTCGGCTTGCTCGCAGACGAGTGCTGCACCGACCTGGCGATCGACCTGATCCGAAAGCTGAAAGAACGGGTCGTCGATCCCGACCTCGACGCCGACTTCGTTCGCCTCCTTGCGCAGGCGAACAGACATGACGAGGCATTGAACCAGCTCCGCCTCGCACTCGAGCACTGGGGCCACCTGCCCACCTTTGACGCCTTGCTCCCTTTCCTCCTGCGAGAGAACGGTCAGCCCTGGAAGGACAACCTTCGCGAGGTCCTCAGCAGACAGCCCGACAACCTCAGTCTGCGCAGCCTGGCCTGGAGACACGAGGTTCTTGAACCTTTTTGGCGCCCGTACGAGGTCGATGCGCAGGCCTTTGCCAAGACAGCCGAAACCTCTGAAGAGGGCGTCGACTCCGTGCTCCTCCTCGACCAGGCCGTAGAGCGTATCTTTGATGATGGTTCGAGCCTCTATTACTACCACGGTCTCTCGAAGGCCCTGACTCCCGCCGGGGCGAGGCAGGTGTCTGTTCTCGAGCAGATGCCGGGGGGCCACCGAATCAAGCTCCGCATCATCAAACCCGACGGTTCCATAGTCGTACCCGCCGACATCAGCGGCAACGGCGCCAATGTTGTACTCGGCGAGGTCGAAAATGGAGACCTGGTCGAGGAGGAGTACGTTGCCGCCGTTGCCGCGATTGCGCCGGGTGTGCGCGGCCACCTCTCGCCCTACGTCTATCGGTTCGCTGATTCCGACCGCAACTTCGGCCTGTCCGAGTACATCCTCGTGATGTCTTCGAACCAGAAGCTTCAGGCGGACGGCCTGTTCGCTGGCGTCGAGTACTCGGACGAGGTCAAGGATGGTCTGCGGGTCATGCGGTGGCGAGCGCGGGACGTCGCCGCCTTGCCGAACGAACCATTCGCCCCCCCAATTCAGGAGTTCCTGCCGTGGGTGACCTACGGCTTCGGAGTCACCTGGGAAGATGTTGGTGACTCACTTCGAGGTCGTTTGATCGGCGCCCTACGTTCATCGCGCGACCTGGATTCGTTCGCCGCCACCCACCTGGAATCAGACGACCCGGTCGTCGGTCTTCGTTCCTTCGTCGCCGCCCTTTTTGACCACGTCGAAGACGGACCCGGTCTCCTCGATCTCGGGTCGACCGCGGGCGTTTCGTTCTCGCGTGAGCGAGGAAATCGCCTCGGCGTGCTCGCCGGCGCCCTCGTTGCCGCCGGGTGGGGGGTGGATGTCGTGCTCACTCGACCGGCGCCGTACGCGGGAACCCACCTGCTGGTCCCTTCGACAGACGTCTTTACCGTTCCGGTTCTCCGGGTTCGCCGAGGCGAACACAAGATTTGGATCGATCCACGGCAAGACAAAGCAGGTGTCGCTTCGTTGTCACCGATTATCCAGGGTAGCGACGGGCTCGTTCTTCCTCTCGATGACGCGCTGTCTCCGGTCACGTTCGAGCCCAAACTTCCTTCTTTCCCCAATCCGGGGCTCGAGGACCGGACCCGGATCGAGGCCACCATTCACGCCTCCGGAGGCGCCCACCTCCAGTACTCCACGTCGTTGCGTGACACTCAAGCCACTCGTTTCAATGAAACTCTGCAGTCGGTGCCGCGGGACAGGATCAGTCAGGTTTTCGACCGCCTCGCGGTCAGCATTTTCCCGGGGGCGCAAGCGGTTGTTGGCTCCGTCGAAGAAGGGGACCAAGGACTCGAGGTGACGTTGGATCTCGAGATTGCCGATGCCTGCGACCGCACGGAGACCACGTTTTCCTGCCGGGCACTGGTGACGAATCAACCGCTGGCCCCGGTACTGGCATCACTGCCCGCTCGCCAGCTTCCTCTGGTCCTCCAGTTACCAATTCTTCGCCGTCACGAAACGGTGATTCACCCACCGCGGGGTTCCTCGATCGATTTCACCGAACGAAAACTCTCGTCGCGGTGGGGAAAGGTGGAGGAGCACATCGAACAGACCGACGATACGGTGCGATCGATCGTGACTCTTCAGGTGTACGCAACTCGAGTGGCTCCGGACGACTACGCGGAGTTCGCCCGCTTCTGCCGTGCGATCGATGAGCTCCTGGGCAGGCCACCGGTCTTTGCTCAGCAACACTGAGGGAGTCATCGTTCCAGGAG
>CAZCEX010000499.1:0-3636 GCA_964497785.1 uncultured Thermoanaerobaculia bacterium
TGGCGGTGGTGGCGGTGGCGGTGGCGGCGGTGGAACCACGCCGTGCACCTATGCGATCAACCCGCTCGAACGGTCGATCCCGGCTGCCGGCGGCAGCGGTTCTGATGGCCTCGGTTACAAAATCTGGGTCACCACAGCGGCGAATTGCGACTGGACAGCCAGCGCGAACCAGGCCTGGGTGACTCTCAACTCCGGCAGGGTCGGCAGCGGAAGTGGGGTCGTCGAGTACAGCATCGCTGCCAACTCGACAACACAGGTCCGCACCGCCACGGTGGTCGTCGCCGGCAAGTATCACAGCATCTTACAGGCCGGCCAGGAAATCCCGGTCGATTTCACCGTCAGCCCCGCGAGTCCGGAAATCGGGGAAGAGGTGACCTTTACGGTGACTGATACGCGGTTGACGCCGAGCCGTTGGGAGTTCGGTGGTACAAACTGTGAAGATACCGGCACGGTCATGACCTGCGGGTCCCTACCATGCAATACGGTCACCTGGAAGTACGCCGCAGCGGGCTGGAAATCGGTTCGCCTTGTCACAAACGACGGTAAGGAGAAAACTCGCGGAGTCCTGGTCAAAAACACGGGGATCTGCTGTCTGAAAGACGGCCCGCCGACCGCGGCGATGACGATCGATCCAGCCATTGTATTGGCCGGGGAGACTGTTACCTTCGGGAGCGGGACGGCGAAGGATCAGCCGATTAACGTCAACAAAATCCTGGCGGCGAACTTTACCTGGAGTCCCTTGGAACCTGCGATCGGTGAAACGATTTCTCTGTCGATCACCGGCGTGAGCACAATCGACAGCGCCGAATGGGATTTCGGCGAGCCTGGATGCGTCGGGTTCTTCAGGACCGACGAATGTGTTGCCGACTACGTTGATTGTCTCGAGTGGATCTTCAAGTACGCTTCGGCAGGTCAAAAGACCGTTCGATTGACTATCAACGGAGGCCAAAGCCCGGTCGAACACACCCTGACGGTTCGTGACGAGGGATATTGTGAGGGCGGTGGCGGAGGCGGTGGCGAGTGCTCCTATGCCGTCGCACCGAACTACAGGGCCGTCCCCGAGCAGGGTGGAGATTTCTCATTCGACGTGTCCGCCGAAGAAGACTGTGATTGGACAGCGACGGAGTTTGCACCGTGGTTGGAAATCACGTCCGGGTCGCCGGGAACCGGCGGCGGAACCGTGAGCTATAGTGTCGCAGTCAACACGGGCGCCGCGCGCAACGCGGCCATCAGCGTCGAAGGTGAGAGTCACATGGTTGCCCAGGACGCAGCTGCCGGCGGCGGTGGCGGCGGCGGTGGCGGCGGTGGCGGCGGTGACACCAGTCCAACAGAGTGGACATGGACCGTGAGCCTCGTCGATGGCGGCGTCGTGGTAACGAGCGACGAGCCGACTTTCAGCTACGCATTCGAAGAGGCCGGTCTTTACGACGTCGAGCTCGAGGTCGCCAATTGCAAGGGTACTGACAAGGCGACTGGAACCTTCCTCGTCGAAGAACCTCCAATCACCATTCCTGATACCTACATCGTGCCTTCAGCCGTGCACACACCGGGTCTCAACGACACCCAGTGGCGAACGGATTTGCGTGTCTTTAACCCGGATTCATCTCCCATGGAGCTGACGATCAAGTATCAGCCGGAAGATATGGCGAGTGGGACCGGGAACCATTGGGCCGTCATTTCAGTGGCGGGCCACGGGACCAAGGTCATTGACGATGTGCTCGCGATCTTCCCTGGGGTTGATTTCGGGGACGATGGCAGTGTGTCCTACAGCGGATCCCTGAGCATCACCTATGCCAATAGCGGCGAGGAGATCATTACGCCACATATCATCTCGAGGACCTACAACGCCACCGACGAAGGGACTTACGGACAGTTCGTGCCAGCGGTGCCGGTATTGCCCAACGATGACAACCAGCTCAGGCTCTCGGGCCTGGCGCACGACTTCTATTACCGCACCAATATTCGTCTTGCAAATATGGGCAGTGACAGCGCCGTAGCGATATTGAAAATCCTAGATGAGTTTGGAGATCCGATTGGCAACCCTGTTTATGTCGAGGTTCAGGCAGGCAGCACGACCCAGGTCAACGGTATTGCTCAGGCAGCCGGCTACCCCGCAGATCTGAACATCTTCTCGGTTGACATCGATACCGGGAGTCCGGATGTCGCAGCGTGGGCTTCCGTGGTGGACAATACCACCGGAGACCCCGTTCTCTATCGGCCTCTTGTGCTCGACGATGAGGTGTCCAAGCTCTGGATTCCAGGCGTGGCCCACATCCTCGGTGAAAACGACAGCGAGTGGTGGTCGGACATGACCTTCTACAACCCGTCCGATCAACCGATTCTGGCTTCCGTCGGTTACATTCCGACAGAAGACATCGATGTCATCCTTCTCGGTTTCGACTTCACCCTTCCGGGCAATGGTGCCGGTTATTACCAGGACATTGTCAAGCGTGAGATGTTGCCGCCTTATGTCGAGAACTCAAAGGGGTACTTCGTTGTCACGGCGCAGCCGGGTTCGGAGCTCCCGCACGTGGCGGGGCGGACCTACAACAAGGACTCGTCGACCGGTGGGACCTTCGGTCAGAACCTCTTCACCTTCCGTGATGTCGATCTCATCGTGGAGGACATGAGAGGTTATATCCCGGGCGTCGAGATGTCCCCGGATTCGGACAACGGGTTCAGGACCAATCTCGGTCTCCTCAACACTGATTCGTCTGCCGGCGTTCTCATTGACATCACGGTGCTGGCCGAGGACGGGTCTACGGTGGGGCAACTCGTAGATCTCTGGCTCGCGCCAGGGGAGTTCAAACAGTTCAACATTGCCGACCGTCTCGATATCGAGCTGACCGGCGCGATGAACGCGTCGGTCGTCATCGAGCCGACTTCCGGCGGGCCCGTCGCAGGCTATGCATCGACGGTCGACAACCGGACCCAGGACCCCATCCTCATTCCAGCAATCCCGGCACTGTTCGTTGAGGGAGACTCCAGCACAAAGTAGGAGGCAGGGGAAACAACACACAACGGGGGCGGCGTGAGCCGCCCCCGTTTTTTGATTCTCTCCACCCTCCCGCCCGGATGCCAGATGCGGTTGATGCCTACCAAAAGGGCCCCGGACTCTGACCCGAGCCCGTTGCCGTTACCGTTGTCGAATGCCCTTCTTCGGTAACGACAACGATAACGGCAACGGGCTCGGGCGAAAAACAAACGGTGGGCCAGGTTTTCAACGAAATTTCCGAGTGACAACTTTTCGTCAGGACTTGACCAGGGATAAAAAATGCAGGCAGGGGCTGCAGCGCCGGTGTCTCGCGCGCGGTCGTGGCGTCGGACACGGGCTCCTTTACGGCCTCGGACACGTACTCCGTCACGGCCTGGTACACGGACAGGGCCGCAGGTTTCAGGGACAGCGACAGGTCTCAGCGGCAGATAACAGGGGCATCCGCAGCGGGGCTGACGGCGATCCCTTCCCGCCATCTATCGACAGACTCCAGTGCCCTTGGGGCCGAGCGGGACAGGCTGTCTATAAAGGCCCAAATTGAGTCCGGAACCGCCCCAAACCGGTCGATTTCTGCAACCGAGAGGTCGGTGGTCGCGCAAGCTAAAGCATGCGCCTACAATTCTTTAAACCTGTAGTCGGGT
>CAZCEX010000500.1:0-3635 GCA_964497785.1 uncultured Thermoanaerobaculia bacterium
CGACACCGAGCAAGATCATCGGTGAGCACCCGCCGGCTGTGCGGTAGTGATTCTGGGCCGCGTCCTGGAAGATCTCCTGAGTTGTGCCCGCACTGCCTTTGACGAAGATCACGCCATGGCGCGCGATCGTCAGAACGCCATCCTCCCGAACACTGTTGGCAAAGTACTTGGCAATATGACTGGCAAACAGGGTCGGCGGCTCATGGCCGTAGAGCCAAGTCGGGATGCCGATGCTCATGCTCTGAGCCTCGGCGCCGTCCGGGATCGGGAACCGCTGCATCACCCTCCATGCCCGGTGTAACCAGTCGGCATCGCCGTACTCGGTACCCGCCTCGGCGCCGGCTGGTCTCGGAGCGAGCATGGTGAGCGCCTCATCCAGGTCCCGATCCTCTCGAGCCGCGAGGTACGAGCCCAGATGGGTCGCCTCCATCGCGCCGGGCCCACCACCGCTGATCATCAGGTAGCCGAGCCGAGTGAGACTGCGCGCGATGCGGGCGACTCGCGAATACTCGGGATCCGCGCGCTCGATCCCGTGGCCACCCATGACTGCGACCACTTTGCGGCCGTCGATCACCTCCATCAGGGCGTCGGTGATGCTGTGATCATGCAGCCGCCTCGCCAGAGTGACGCGGATCGAGCTCGGGAAGTTTTTGCCCTGCTCGCTGAACTCGGTATAGATCCTGTGATCCCTGGTCTTGGAAAACCCAGTAGGGTCCTCCGGGTCGAAGCCCTCGAACAGCTCGCCCGGCGAGTAGAGTCGCGGCCGGTGGGTGGCGAATTGAAATCCGCCGAGCTCGGGGAAAACCAGTCCGCCCGTCGCAACGATGTGCAATGTGGCTGCTGATTCGAGACCGCAGCCGATGAACAGGCTGTCGGCGAAATCGACATCGAGCATTAACCCGGTTTCCGACTCGAGCGTGAGGCCCTGGACCGCCGCAACAGGCTGCGCCCCATTCGCGAGCCACCGCTTGAATTCAGTCTTGGATTCGATTTCTTTCATCGGTGCTCCTCGATCGCATTTGTCTCGGCCGGTGGGTTCACCATCGCACTCCCAAGACCCTTTCCGCCCAGCGTGTCGAAACGAGGTCGAAGGAATCGCCTATCCGCGACCCGTGCCACTATCCGATGGGCGAGGACTCTGACTTCAAAAGGGAAAGCGCCGTCTCTTTTTTCGGCCATGCCAACACCATCGCCAACACAGCCGCCGCGCCGAGACCAGCGACCCAGATCATGGATCCGGTCAGAAGGGTGGCGACCAGACCGATGACAGCCGCCGATTCGCGTATTGCAAAGTCAACGATGACCGAAGACTGATAACGGTTGAGCACCTGCTCGGGCTCGGCCGGCTCGTGCCCAGCTCCCTGCTTGAGGACCATGGCCGAAACCAATGGCGCCAGGACCAGTGCACCAAAGCCGAAAGCCGCAAGCAGGTAGGGCAGGATCGGTAGCTCGGCCAACGCCTCGCCAGGTGTGAGCTGCCCTTGGCTGAGTACGACCCACGCTACGGCGCCGTTGACAAGAATGCTTGCAACTAGCGCAGCACAGAGGACATTCAAGGTTTTGAGCCGGCGATCAACATTTGTTTCGACTTCGTCCGTTTCCATGGTCATCTCCTCCGAATGACTTTCTTCAATTGTAGCCGGGCCAACGGATTGCCATCTCACTGTTCAGCCCCTTGCAAAATTCCTGGGATCGTGGCCGGGGGTAAACCCCGGCCCTACGGTTATTATTGTAGGGACAGGGTTTACCCCTGTCCGCGGATTCTGGATCTCGTATCAAGAGGGAATGCTGGCGAGTTTTGCAAGAGGCTGTGTTCTCATCTGAAAAGCACATCAGCAAGAGGCATGGACGTCATCGGTGTGGTGCTAATGGGGTACCATTCGCACCGTGGTCGGGCCGGTATGCCGACCGAAACGAAGGGCGTTCGGCCCTGAAGGGAACCCCATGGATACAAAGAACGAAACGGCCGATTTGCGGCGCCTCGAGGTTGCCAAGCATGCGGCTCGGGCCGCAGGGGAGCTGGTGCGGGGTTTTTCGTCAGACCTCGAGGTTCAGTACAAGACATCGCGGGATCTGGTGACCGCAGCCGACGTGGCCGCTCAGGGGCTGATCGTTGAGATGATCGGTGGCGCCTTCCCGGACGATGAGATCGTTGCGGAGGAGGGGCTGCTCGATGTTCCAAAATCCGGATACTGGGTGGTGGATCCTCTCGACGGCACCGTCAACTTCTCACGAGGTCTGCCTCTTTACGGTGTGTCCATCGCCTATGTGGACGGGAACGGGCACCTGCGGGTCGGGGCAATTCACCTGCCGGTCTTCGACGAGCTCTATTGGGCATCCGCCGGTGGCGGTGCCTACTTGAACGGCCGCAGGATCACGGTATCGGAAACCGTGGATCTCAATCGCGCGCTGGTCAATATCAGCGATTTTAATACCGGGCCCGACGATGAAAACGAGGGCTACAACGAGCTCAAGGTCGAGGCAATCCGCCGGGTGCACGGGCGGTGCATGCGAACCAAGAACCTGAGCTCGGCCGCCGTGGAGCTCGCCTGGGTGGCTGCAGGCCGACTCGACGCCTACCTCATGGTGTTCTGTCAATTCTGGGATGCGGCGGCGGGCTCGCTGCTAATCCGCGAGGCCGGGGGAAAGGTCTCGGACCTCAGCGGGAAACCACTCGGCGCCGACTCCAAGCTCGTGCTCACGTCCAATGATGCGTTGCACAACGGTCTTCGGGACGTTTTCTCGTTCCTTGAGCGGTAAACGCTGGACTGACGCGGGCCCTGCACGCGCAGGCACCGTTTCCCCATGTACTCCGTGGGCGTGCCCTCCTCTCAGATGCTGATCCAGGCCATTTTCAGGGGTGGGCGACCGTCCGGGCTCGGAAAATCGGCCTCGGGTTCGATGATCTCGACCTCGGCCAGCGGCCGACCGGCCTTGGCGGCGCAGCGTTCGAGGACATCGATCCAGTCCTCGCGTCGGACCGAACCGACGTTGTTGGTTACCAGCATGTGACCGCCCTTCCTGGCAGCGAGCAGTGCAGGCTTGAAGAGACCCTGATAGTCGCGCACGAGATCGACCGCACCGAACGGCGACTTCGCCCATCGTGGAGGGTCGAGCACTACGAGGTCGAACTGCCTCGCTTTGAAATGTCGGTGATGCTTCGGGCGTCTCCGGCCACGGCCCTGAAAAGGTAAGCCGGCCAGTTGGCGAAGTGTCGGCAGCACGTCCTCCTGGATCGTCACGAAACCAGGCTCGTCAAACCCGTTTCGTGCAGCGTTTTGCCGACCAATAGAGAGGGCGGAGGCGGCAAAGTCGACATTCCACACCTCCCTGGCGCCGCCAGCCATGGCTGCTACGCCTATGCCGCAGGTGTAGGCGAAGAGGTTGAGCACGCTGGCGCCTTCTGCCGCCGCCCGGCATCGGCGGCGGCCGGCTCGAAGGTCGGGAAACAGGAGCGGGTCGATGCCTCGATGGCGCGGATTGACGTCGTAGGAAAGGCCCATTTCGTGACCGATTGCATCACCCTCGAGCGAGACGTCGTGCCATTTCTCGAAGGCGTTGCGCCTTTTTTCTCCGCGATGGTTCCACACCAGTTGGTGGGGTTGGTCGGTGCTGCTGTGGATCACATCGCTTAC
>CAZCEX010000501.1:0-3633 GCA_964497785.1 uncultured Thermoanaerobaculia bacterium
CCTGTGTCGAGGATGTCGACCAGGTCCTGATGAAACCACTCTGAATCGGCGCTGATGCCGCCGATGCCGCCATAAATAATATGAACCACGCCCTCGCTCTCTCCGGTCAGATCTTCGAAGGTGGCCGCCACAACAAGATCGGCGTAACCGTCGTCGTCAAAGTCCCCGGCAGCTAGCCGTTCGCCGAAGCGATCGTATGCCTCGGTGTAGCTGCCGATGCCCGCGCTGTCCTGGTGAACATAGTGGCTGCCGGAGGCGTGCAACCCTGAGGCTCCACCGTAAAGAACATTCACCGCACCCGCCGCGATGTCCTCGGTGGGTGTGCCGACGCCTTCGAATGGCACGCCGACCGCGAGATCGTCGTACCAATCTCCGTTGAAGTCGCCGCTGGTCAGCGACCAGCTAAAACGATCGTTCGATTCCAACACGCCGTCTATACTCAGATTGTCCTGGGTGAAAAGCTGGTTCCCCGAGTCGGTGAGTCCGGAAGCGGTACCGCGGATGATGGCAACCGCTCCGGCCCAGATGACGCCGTCCACCGTCTCTTGCGGCACCCCGATGGCCAGATCCCAATACCCGTCACGATTGAAATCGCCGGCGGTCAATGCTTGTCCAAAAAGATCGCTGTCCTCAGCTTCATCCTGGATCCCGGCAAGAGCCTGGTGCCAGATCTGGTCGCCACTCCAGGAAAGTCCTCCGAGCGTGCCGTACAAAACCTGAACGACGCCGGAGTCGTTGAGTGACGTGCCCCAGTTTTCCCGAGGGACCCCGATCGCCAGGTCGGCCCAACCGTCGCCGTCGAAATCACCCGCGGCAAGGCTCTCCCCGAAACGATCGGCGGCTTCCGGTGTATTTTCGATATCGAGGCCCTGGTACCACATCTTGTTGCCCGCATCGGTGAGACCCGCTGCCGAGCCCAGGATGATCTGGACAGCCCCGGCGTCACTGACGGTACCGACGTGTTCGTAGGGAATCCCGACCGCAAGATCGTCGTAACCGTCGTTGTTGAAATCGCCGGCGGCCACCGCCCAGCCGAAACGATCGTCGGCCTCGCAACCCCCTTCTATCGTTCCGGTGTTCTGGGTCCACATCTGGGTGTCCAAAGCAGAGATTCTGTCGCCCCTATGACCGTAGAGAACCTGGACCGCGCCGGCGTTCTGAAGGCCGTCGATGTTCTTCCCCGGGGCCCCGATCGCCAGATCCACACCACCATCGCCATCGAAATCGCCTGATGCCACTGCGTGGCCGAAGCGATCGTCCGACTCAGCCACGGTGGGAATCCCGGGGGTGTTGTAGGTCCATAGCTGGTTTCCGTCGACCACCACTCCAGATCGGGTAGAGGCGTAGAGCACAGCAACAGCCCCTTCTTTTTCACCGGCTAGCCCTTCGTATGAGCCGATGACCAGCGAGCTGGGCCCCATGGGCGTATACAGGCCGATGCCTCCCTCGCCGGCAGCGGGTTGGCCGGCATCGGCATACCAGACCCGGCCGTCGGGACCGGTGGCAACACCCATGGGCCAGATGTCGGCATCACCTACCCACTCCGTCTGAAAGCTGAGCGTCACCGGGTCGAACAGGGCGAGGGATGCACTGACATAACCCGCAGTGTAGAGACGACCCTTGGGGCCTACCGTGAGGAAGTGGGCATCATCGACTTCGTCGGGAAGCTGATAACTGGCCCAGCTGTGGGTATTCGGGTCGATCCGAACTATCTGACTCTCGGCCAGATTCCACCCGTGGTCCACGAGCCAAACATAGCCCTTGTGATAGATAATGCCGTGAGGTTTGGAAAAGCCGCCAGACGTGAGCCAACCGGATGCCGGGGTCGTTGGATCCGCCGGATCGATCCATCCGAAGCCCGGTGAAGCCCCGGCGTCAGTTCGCATCGAAAACCACGCCTTTCCCTGCGAATCGAAGGCGATTTCAACCGGTGGATCCGGGAGGGGGTTACCGTTGATCAAAAATCTGGTCCAGGTGGGACCGGTTGGGTCCAGCCGCCCCAGACTGTTGACCGCATCGCAGGTAAACCAGATTTCAGTGGGCGAAACCACGGTGACGCCGAACGGGCTGCATCCTCCCGGAAAGGTGCCTGCGGGTATGTTGTGGTAGTTGTACATGCCTGTCGCAGTATCAAACTCTAATATTCGATTCCCGTTGAACTCCGCGATCCACAGGGTCTGGTTTTCGTCCTGGTCGAGACACTTGACCATGTTCCCCGTTCCCAATGGGTGGTAAGCCAGCGTGGAGCCGGTGCTGGGGGTGAACCGCACCACCGCGAGACGGGTGGTAAACCAGACAAGGCCATCCGGGGTGACCTCAATGTCGTAGGGACTCAAGAGGTCGGTTTCCCACCAGTCCAGGGTCCCATTGAGCCGACTGGCCTCAGGAGAGGTGATCGACATTGTCAATAGCACAACAACGAGCGCCATCGATTTCGCAGTTCTCATGACATCTCCTCTTTCGAGACGCGCTTCACGAATCCGTCGAGTACCCTGAATTCGGGCATCCCACAGCGATCTCGAGATTTTCTAATCCCCCCAAGGTCAAATTTGAGTATAACAACCCCCGAGGCCCGGTCGGAAGCCCCTCGCGCAGCGAAAATTGCGAGGAGGTACGAACTGAAACGGTGCCAGGCTTTGAAACGGTGCCAGGCTTTGGGAAGTTGGGAAGTTGGTTGTCATATTGTAAGACGTTCCTCGATCAGATCCCATCGTTCTCGATAGCATTCGATATTCCATCCGGAAACCGATTCCGCGGAGGCAGATGAACGGTGCGAACTGTGTTGTCCTTATGGGCTTGTCCTTTCTTCCCGGGGGTCGAAAGCCAAAGCTCACCGGCAACAAAGAACTGACTGGAATTCCCTCGTGCGCTCTTGTCATGCTTCATGGCTTGACTCTCTCTCGAAACGACTCATAACTCATAACAAAGCGGTGCTTGGCCAGAATAGCCTTGGCCTCATCGGCTTCTTCGATGGTGATGTGGCCTCTGCGTATGGCGAGGACCAACAATTTGATCAACGAAAGGTTAATGAGGACACAGGTATCCACCACAACTGGCTGGCGGGCATCTTCGCTCCGCGTCATTCAGGACCCTCTGGAATCACGGCATCGACAGTACTCTCTGCACCGCGTGACGCCAAGGCGCTATCGATTGCCTCTTTGTCGGCCTTGACGAGCCTGGCCAACTCATCAAGCTTCGACCGGGAAATGATTCCACGTTCAAATGCCCGAAGGGCAAGGTTCACCAGATGCGAGCGAAAATCGTCGGGCACATGGCGTTCCTCTTCGTCGTCGGCTCCCGCCTGGATACCCATTGCCACTGCCAAGACACTCCCGCGGTCTTCGTTCTCGATCCACAGGGTGTCGAAGTCGTTTTTCCGCAACAGGTCGAGGTTCAAAAACCTATAGAGTAAGGTGACTCTGCTGACGCCGAAAATGCCCGCGAGTCGAACTATATCCTCCAACGCCAGGGCCTGGTGGCTGGCCTGCGACCGGCGCTGCGCCGACAACGCTTCCTCACCTCCATCGATGACAAAAGCGCGTTCACGGCTGGGGCGACCCTTTCCAAGCTCTCGAACAGCCCGGGTAACCCCGCTCGCAGGCATGAGAAAGGCAGCAGCAAAGGCATTGGCAC